>NZ_CAUIXH010000022.1:0-30196 GCF_962707005.1 Neisseria basseii
GCCGTTCAGACTGCAAAACCAATACTTCGATGAAGAGACCGGGCTGCATTACAACCTGATGCGGTATTACGAGCCTGAGGCGGGGCGGTTTGTGAATCAGGATCCGATTGGGTTGTTGGGTGGGGATAACCTTTATCAGTTTGCACCGAATGCTCAGATTTGGATTGATTATTGGGGGCTTGCTCGTTTGACTTATCGTCATACAATAAAACCAGATAAAAAGACTAATATATCAGAACTGCGTAGGCAAATTAGAGGACAAATAAAGGCTATGAATAAAATTATTCAAGAAGAGGGTTTAATTGGATTAAAAGCGAGAATTAGGGCTTACAACGAAGATGTAGAAAAAGAAGGACGTAATTTTGTCAAAACATTAGGACCTGCTGGTGATTGTAAGGCATGGCTACATGAGCCGGATATGAGGACAGGAGGCAAGCCAATGGATGTAACGAAGGTAGGTGACAAACGTATAAACTCTATTTTGGGAGGACAAGCAGATAGAATAGCTAGGGATATATTAGAAATGCCTGACGAAACAACTAAAATTACGTATCAATTAAAATTGAAGAGGTAGATTGATTTAATATTTTTAACATTATATTTAAAGGAATTTAAGTATGAAAAGTATAGAACATTATAAAAAATTGGATGATGATGGCAAAATGGATTTTCTCGATAATTTTGATGGTAATCCGTCTGTAGAATTTTTGAATTATTTGGAAGAAGAGCTATTTTCTATAAATGTAGATGAATTTGTAAAAGTTGAAATATTAAAATTTTTATCTAGATTTCGGCATGATAATAGAGAAACAAAAGATAAAATAGTAAAACTAATAGTAGAAAAATACATAGATAATGAAGAGATGACCTTATCTATTGCAGCACAGATGTTAATGTTTTTTGATTTGGGGAAAGAAGATTTTAGAAAGATATCTAATTTCTTATTGGATAAAGAATATCAAAATATGGATATGATTGATTTAACATCTTCATTAATTAGATTATTATGTGCAAAAAAAAATAGAAGCAATGGTTCTGATGAGTATTTTCAGGAGCTAGAAAAAATAGATTCTTATAGAGATGATATAAAAACGTGGGCTAATTAACAAAAATTTATAGCAAGCCGTAGCCCGCACAAAACCTCCAATCCCAACGTAGGGTGCGTGCGGTACGCACGCACGCGGTTTCTGTCTTTCAGACGACCTCAATACCTTCTTTGAGGTCGTCTGAACCATTTGCTCTTTAACAATCTCATTCGCCTACGACAAAGCCGGCAACCTGATTCAAAGCGCCGACCAAAGAAGCGGCGTCCTTCATTACGTTTACGACAAAATCGGACGGATTCAGGAAGCCCGCAACAGCCAAACCGGCCGCAGCGAAACCTTCGCCTTCGACCCCGCCCACAACATCCTTTCCGACAAAACAGCCGAAGGGAAGGGCAAAGGCAGTAACATTAGCAGCGGCAACCGCCTAGAATCATACAACGGCATCGAATACACCTACGACGCACTGGGCAACCTGATCTACCGCCAGCTGCCCAATGGCGAAAACCAATATTACCAATACGATTTAGAAAACCAACTCGTCCGCGCCGAAATCAAAAAGCCCGCCGGCAACACCGAGATCTGGACATACGCCTACGACCCGTTCGGACGCCGCCTTTCCAAAGAACGCCAAGACAAACTCGCCTGGACGAGCACCGAACCGAAACGCACCCACTTCGTCTGGGACGGCAGCCGCCTATTGCAGGAGTACACCTACAAAGGCAGCTACACCTATATCTACACCGACCAAGACAGCTACGAACCGTTGGCGCAAATCTTTGACAACGCCAAAGACGAAACCCAATACCTCGCCTATTTCCACAACGACCAAATCGGCATTCCGAGGGAGATGACCGACATCCACGGCAATCTGTTGTGGTACGGCGAATATACCGCCTGGGGCCGTCTGAAAAAGGACGGGCGTGTCTATCAGAACGTCCATCAGCCGTTCAGACTGCAAAACCAGTACTTCGATAAAGAGACCGGGCTGCACTACAACCTGATGCGGTATTACGAGCCTGAGGCCGGGCGGTTTGTGAATCAGGACCCGATTGGGCTATTGGGTGGGGATAATCTGTATCAGTTTGCTCCGAATGCGCAGGGATGGGTTGATGTTTGGGGGCTTAAAAATAATTCTCAGCTGTTGGGAGAAGCAATTACTAAATCTACTCGGTGGTCTGGTCGTCAAGCGCATCATAAAATTCCGGTAGAGGTGTTTAATAATTCTCCACTGTTACAACGCCTAGAAAAACAAGGATTATTTAAACTTAATGGAAAAGGTAACGGAATTATGTTACCGGAATCTCTATCTAAAGGGACTACCCGTTCTAAACATAAGGGCTATCATAGAGGATATAACCAAGCAATTATGGGAATAGTAGATAATATTGATAAAAATTCTAAATGTGATAGAGAAAAGGCTAGAAAAATTCAATCATTACAATCCAAAATTCATAAGGCACTTAAGTCAGGAAGTATGTCTTTATATAAACCGACAACAAAACAAGATTGGATTAATTACTTAACATAATAAGGAGTAACATTATGAATATAATATTAGAATTTATAAAAAATAATTTATTAGAAGTATCAGGTAATTTTCAAAACAGCCGATGGAAAATTATTCAAGATATTTCAGTAGCACAAAGATATGCATATCAGCAGTATGATTTAGAGACTGTTTGGGCGGATTTGCGTGAATCAAACTCACTAATTTTAAAGCTATCTACAGATGAAGATGACAATTTTTGGGATGAATATGCTGTTCCTGCAATTGAAAAAAAATTAAATTCCTTGCACTTAGAGGAGGGATTAAAAGATAGTTTATTTAGTGATATAGATGCCGATTTATTTAATTGTTATTTAAACAACAAATATAAGAAAAATCATCCTATTTGGAATATGATAGAAGATGCTTATTTTAAAGGGTTTTGGCCTTGTGGATGGGAAGGTAAATATCCTGAGGGGAAGCTTGTTGTTTTTAAATTAAACTATGCTTAAATAAAAAACATGATAATCGCCATCTAGATAAAGCATTGAATCCAACGCAAGGTTTTCAGACGGCCTCAATATCTCTTTTGAGGCCGTCTGAAACATTTGTTCTTTAAGAATTTCTCATCCATACATTGGGCAACCTGATCTACCGCCAGTTGCCCAACGGCGAAAACCAATATTACCAATACGATTTAGAAAACCAACTCGTCCGCGCCGAAATCAAAAAAGCAGCGGGCAACACCGAGATCTGGACATACGCCTACGACCCGTTCGGCAGACGCCTTTCCAAAGAACGCCAAGACAAACTCGCCTGGACGAGCACCGAACCGAAACGCACCCACTTCGTCTGGGACGGCAGCCGCCTATTGCAGGAATACACCTACAAAGGCAGCTACACCTATCTCTACACCGACCAAGACAGCTACGAACCGCTGGCGCAAATCTTTGACAACGCCAAAGACAGCAAACAATACCTCGCCTATTTCCACACCGACCAAATCGGCATACCGAGGGAGATGACCGACATCCACGGCAATCTTTTATGGTACGGCGAATATACCGCCTGGGGCCGTCTGAAAAAGGACGGGCGTGTCTATCAGAACGTCCATCAGCCGTTCAGACTGCAAAACCAATACTTTGATGAAGAGACCGGGCTGCATTACAACCTGATGCGGTATTACGAGCCTGAGGCCGGGCGGTTTGTGAATCAGGATCCGATTGGGCTGTTGGGGGGTAGTAATCTTTATTGGTTTGCGCCTAATGTACTGGGATGGATTGATCCTTCTGGTTGGGCTAGAACGGAAACTATTGATCCTCCATGTGATATTAAACACAAGTTTCGATTATTGGCTAGATTCCGCAAACGTAAAAAAATGCCTAAGGCAGGGTCTGAATTGGATGCGCATACAGCTGCTCGTTTAGAAATCGGTGGTCGAGTATTTTATGGACATAATGGACACGGAATAGATACTACTTTTGACAAAGTCAATGCTATTACTAAGACACATGCAGAAGGGCATGTTACTCAAAGAGCTTTAAATGCTGGTATGAAAGGTAAAGCAAAAACAGCTGATATTTATGTTGATAGAGAATTATGCCCTTCATGTGGTAGAAACAATGGTATTGGTTCGTTAGCTAGAGAGTTAGGGCTTGAGTCAATTAATGTACATACACCTAGTGGAAGCAAAAGATATTTCCCACCTAAATAAGGAAGTTATTATGGAAATTACTTTGGATAACTGGAATGGATCTCATTGTAAGGAAGAGGTTTATCATATTAATTCCTCGGAAAGACTTTTAGAAATTTTAGAAAAATTAGATGCTAAGCAACATACTCTTGTAAATTTAGTTTTATCAGAAGAAAACTATTTAATGATTGGTGGAGGGGGAGGGAAATATGTTGTAACAGGTGGAGAAAATGGCATCATTTTTAATTTAATAAACTCTAACGAAGGAAGTACCTCAAAAATAGAATTAAATACGGGAGGGCAAATTGGCTTGTTTGAGTCTAAATATATTTTATCTAAAGAAATAGCATTCAAATGTGCTGTAAAATGTTTGACTATGGGATGTATTCCACAAAACGATTTAGATTTATCCTGGGAAAAATATTAAAGCAAACCCAGTAAGTTGGTTGAATTAAGGCAAAACCAAACCATAGGGTAGTTTGAAACATAACTTTCAGATGACCTTCGTTTGATTCCTTACGGATAAGCAAGCCGTAGCCCACACAAAACCTTTAGTTTTGACGTAGCAACTGTATTTTTCACCCCGTCGGGCAAAAATACCAAAACTCAAATCAAGCTGTTCGGATACCGTTCTCGGTGATACCGTTCCCGGCAAAGTAATCACGCATCCGGGCATTCAATATCGTCAGCAGTTTGCGCATACATGCCGTAACGGCAACCTTATACGGCTTACCCTTGGACAGCAGGCGTTGATAGAAATCCCGAATAAGCGGTTCAAAACGTGTCGCTACCACGGTTGCCATATACAGTGCCTTACGCACCGCAGACCTTCCGCCGAAGCAGCGGCTTTTGAATTTGGTTTCCCCACTCTCCCTCGGGTGTGGGGCAATACCGACCAAACTCGCTATCCGTTTGTGTGACAGCCGTCCCAATTCGGGCAGCATCGCCATCAGCGTAGCCGTCGTTGTCGAACCGATGCCTTTGATCTGCTCTGCCACTTGGGCTTTGCCGTCAAAATGCGTGTGGGTGTGGTCGTCAATTTGTTTGTCCAATTCGTCAATCAGCCGGTCAAAATGGGCAATCAGTTGTTTGACGCTTTCGACTTGCGTTTCGTGAACCTGATGCAGACGGTTTTTCTCGGCAGTCCGCATATCCACCAGTTGGTTGCGGCGGTTAACCAAGGCTTCCAACACTTCTTCCGCTTCTGTGGGCGGGTGGTAGAGCATGGTTTGCCAACCTTCTTTCTGTGCCGTCATCTGTGCGAAGAAGGCGAGCATTTTGGCATCTTTGGCGTCGGTTTTAGTCAGCGACTGCGATTGGGCAAACTGATGCGTCTGACGCGGGTTGGCGATAATCACGGCTATGCCTGCACGGTGGATAGCCTTGACGGCGGGGACTTCGAGACCGCCGGTGCTTTCCATGACGACGAGGGCGACGTTGTGTTTTTTAAGGTATTCGACGGTATGGGCGATCCCTTTGGGGTTGTTGGTTTCGGTTTTGGTTTTAGACAAAGACGAAACGGCGATGGCGAAGTTTCGTTTGGCGATGTCGATGCCTGCGTAATTGTGTTGGATACTCATCATAAACCTGCCTTGCATTCGGTTGTGTTGTCTGGCAACTGTCCGGTTGTGTCGATGGCGCTCCCTGAGCTACGTGACGGTTGTTTGCCTTGGGTGTGTACGGGTGGCGGCCGGGCGGTTTGTTGCTATGATACGGAAGTTCCGATATACAAGGGTGTGTGGCTCTGCCACGCACGCGGTCGGTTGGATATGCAGGCTACGGCTTGCTGAAAATGGGGGGGGCAGGCTGCGTTGAGGGTTATAAAGATTTCAGATGACGTTTGAGGTCGTCTGAGAGGGTTGGGTTAGCGGGTAGGTTGGGTTACCAAACCCAACAAAACGGGAGAGTACGGTTTTGTTGGGTCTAGACCCAACCTACGCTTGCTTACTAGGTTAAAAATTAACGATATTTAGGACGTGTGTTCGAATTTTTATTCGAGTAGCAGAATTTTGAAGGCTTTTTAAATCTTTAACAAGTTCGGGATCTGTATTAAATTGTATTTTGGCTTCTCCTGCTGATTTATTATCATGTAATCTAACATAGAAAAGAACATTAAATCTACTATTTGAAGTAAATTTTTCTTGACTATTTTTATAAAAAAATATTTCTTTTACATTTCCTGACGCAATTACCTCCGTAGCAATTACACTATATTTTCCTTCGTTTTTAACAGAACAAGATATTTGAATAACCTTTTTCTTATCAATGCGAAAATTTTCATTTCGCGTGCAGGTTTCAATTTTTATTTTTGGTTGGAATGTATTATCTAAAAGTAAGCTAATATTTTTATCACGCTCTGTTGCTTTAAACTGTTGGATACTCAATTTCAAGTTAGAAATATCAGCTTGCAATTTCAAGGTTTCGTTTTGAAATCTTTCTCTATCAAGGGAAATTCTTTCTTTTTCATTCTCTAATGTTGGCTTTGATATCTTCTCGTATTGAAAATATAAGCTTCCAAAAGAAATTAGACCACCTACAAATGCTCCAACAATAGCCGCATAAACTTCATTACTCATTTTCAATACTTTCTATTTCAATGAATTACAGAGTAATCTTCAAATATTTCCCAGTATAACTGATTTTTGCTTTCACCACATCCTCCGGCGTTCCACAAGCAATAATCCTTCCTTCCCCATCACCTCAGTTTTAATCACGTCCAGATTATGCTCGATAATCACAATCGAGTTGCCTTTGCCTTTCAGACGGCCTGAGACCTTTGCAAAAAAGCCCTTCCCCCGACAGCAGAAACCCAAAAACAGGTTTTCGGCTGTTTTTATTTCAAATACCTCCTGATTTTACCCAAATATCCCCTTAATCCTCCCTGGACACCTGATAATCAGGCATCCGGGCCGCCTTTTAGGCAGCAACAGGCGCACTTAGCCTGTTAGCGGCTTTCAACAGGTTCAAACACATCGCCTTCAGATGGCTTTGCGCACTTACTTTGCTCAGCCCGAAATAGGCTGCCCGGGCATAGCGGAATTTACGGTGCAGCGTACCAAAGCTTTGTTCGACCACATAACGGGTTTTCGACAAATATCGGTTACGTTTGGTTTGCGCTTCCGACAACGGATGTTTACGGTGGGCTTTGCGCATAATGCCGTCCAGTAACTGATGCTCTTTTAGATGTTTCTGGTTTTCCTCACTGTCATAGCCTTTGTCGGCATAGACGGTCGTGCCTTCGGTTATCCCTTCCAACAAAGGCGACAGGTGGTTGCACTCATGGGTATTGGCTGGGGTGATGTGCAGTTTCTCGATATAGCCTTCCTCATCGGTGCGGGTATGTTGTTTGTAACCGAGTCGGTATAAACCGTTTTTCTTTGTCCAGCGGGCATCTTTGTCTTTACTCGGTGTGGTTTGACCGCTGACTTGTCCTTCGTCATCAACTTCTATGGCCTGACGCTGTTTGCTGCCGGCGGTATGAATAATGGTGGCGTCAATGACGGCGGCGGATGCTTTCTCTATTTTTAGGCCTTTTTCGGTCAGTTTGCAGTTAATCAGTTCCAGCAATTCGGACAGGGTGTCGTCTTGCGTCGCCGGTTGCGGTAGCGGCATAAGGTGCTGTAATCGGGGATGCTCAGTTCGTCAAAACGGCAAAACAGGTTGAAATCGATGCGGGTGATGAGGCTGTGTTCGAGTTCGGGATCGGAGAGGCTGTGCCATTGTCCGAGTAGGACGGCTTTGAACATGGACAGCAGGGGATAGGCGGGACGGCCACGGTGGTCTCTAAGGTAACGGGTTCTTTGACGATTCAGGTACTGTTCGATCGGCTGCCAATCAATCACTTGATCCAACTTCAATAGCGGGAAGCGGTCGATGTGTTTGGCAATCATGGCTTGGGCGGTTTGCTGGAAGAAGGTGCTCATGAGAAATCTCCTAAATGTCTTGGTGGGAAGTTAGGGGATTGGGGGAATTTTGCAAAGGTCTCGTAAGTTAAAGTAAACGGGTTGTTGTGGTAGTCTGCTGCCATAGCGTTGCCTCCTATTGTGGCGAGTAAAATTGCTGATAATAAAGTGGTTATGAGACGTTTCATTTTAAATTCTGCCGATGGAACGCATTATAGGGATTTGTGTTGGTTTGATAATTAGGGGAAATGGCAATGCCGTTGTGAGGAAAACTCAGTAATCAGGCTTTCAGATAACCTTTTATTTTCACTATACTGAAAATCAGCCTGTAAAACCCCTTTAGCTTTGCATTATAATGAAAAAAATCTAGCAAAATTTAGGAAGTTTTCATTATGCTGCAAACTGTATTTGACCGCCCCATTTATCTCAACCGCTTGAAAAAATACCAAAACAGCGAATTTATCAAAGTCATCACCGGCGTGCGCCGTTCGGGCAAGACTTTTGTGCTGGAAATGTTCCGCAGTTATTTGCAAACCAGTGGCGTGGCAGAGGCACAGATTGTGTTTTTGAACTTTGAATCCATGCAGCACCAAGCCTTGCGCACCGCCGAAACGCTGTACCGCTATGTGATGGAGCGTGCGCAGGCGGGGCAGAAAATGTATCTGTTTTTTGATGAGATTCAACGGGTTGCAGGCTGGGAAGATGCCGTGAACAGCCTGCGGGTGGATTTGGATGCGGATATTTATCTGTCGGGCTCAAATTCCTCGCTGCTGTCGGGCGAGCTGGCGACGCTGCTGGTGGGGCGAATGGTGGAAATTCCCGTGTTTCCCCTTTCATTTCAAGAATATATGCAATTCCGCCAATTCGACGGCGTGCCGGACACACTTTTTCCCGAATATGTGCAGCGCGGCGGTTTCCCCGCCACGGCGTTGGTGGAAGATGAAGAAGTGCGCCGCACGATTTTGGACGGTATTTTCAATTCGATTTTACTCAAAGATGTGAGCGAGCGTGCCAACCTGCGCAACGACGGCGTGTTGACCCGCCTCGCCGCCTTTTTATTGAGTGAAACAGGCAACAGCATTTCCATTAACAACATCGCCAACACCCTGAAAAACGAGGGTACGGGCGCAAGCAACAACGCCATTGCCAAATATGTGGACCTGCTGGAACAGGCGTTCATCTTCTACCAAGCACGCCGCTACGACCTGCGCGGCAAAGCCCACTTGCGCACCCAAGCCAAGTATTATAGCGTGGACACGGGCTTGCGCAACGCCACGCTGAACAAATCTTTCCGAGACAATTTCGGTCATCAAATTGAAAACATTGTGTTTATCGAACTGCTGCGCCGTGGCTACCAAGTGGACGTGGGCAGCTACGACAACACCGAAATTGACTTCGTGGCGAAAAAAGGCGCGGAAATCCAGTATTTCCAAGTCGCCATGCAACTGCCCGACAACAGCAACCGAGAAATCGGCAATTTAGTCAACCTGCCCGACAATTATCAAAAAACCGTGCTGACAGCGAATCGAATGGACGTCGGCGAAGTGGATGGGGTTAAGGTGGTGCATGTGGTGGATTGGTTGGTGGAAAATATAGATTAAAAATTTTGGACTCAACCTTATTTTATTCAATCATTAATTAAAGGGAGATAGCAATGACTCTAACTAAAGAACGCCTGATAAAAGAATTAGTTAAAGAACTTTCTGAACATAACTTAGCCGTATTTGCTGGTGCAGGATTATCTGCTTCTGCTGGATTTGTAAACTGGCAGGAACTGCTTTCTGAAATTGCCGAAGATTTAGGGCTAGATGTAAAGAAAGAAACAGATTTAATCGGATTGGCACAATACTATGTTAATAGCAAAGCAAATAACCGTTCTAGAATTAATGAATTAATTCTAGAACGGTTATCGGACGGGGAACCGACAGAAAATCATAAGATTTTAGCAAGACTACCAATTCATACCTTTTGGACAACAAATTACGATAAACTCATTGAAAAATCATTAGAAAATATAGGAAAAATTGTTGATGTAAAGCATGAAACAAAACAATTATCGCAAACAAAATATGGGCGAGATGTGGTTGTGTATAAAATGCACGGAGATGTAGAACACCCAACAGATACCGTTATCATTAAAGATGATTATGAACGCTATTTAATTCAGAGAGGAGACTTCTTTACTTTATTAAAAGGAGAATTATTAAATAAACGTTTCTTATTTTTAGGGTTTAGTTTTTCAGATCCAAATATTGACTACATTTTAAGCAGGGTTCGCGCATCTCACAGCCAAAATCAAAAAGAACATTATTGTATATTGCGAAAAGTTCAAAAAGAAGAGAACGAATCACAGGCAGATTTTGAATACCGCCAACGAAAACAGCAGTTATTTGTTGCAGACTTAAATCGGGTTTCTGTTCAAGTTCTATTAGTAGATGAATATAATGAGATTACAGAATTACTTAAAACGGTTGAGAAAAAATTAAAGCAAAAAACTATTTTTATTTCAGGCGCAGCAGCCGATTATGCTCCTTACAATCAGGCTGATGTTGAAAATTTTGTGTCGGAATTGACAAAAGAAATTTTGAAATTAGGCTATCGGGTTGTAACTGGATATGGGTTAGGAATTGGAAGTGCAGTTATCTCAGGTGCATTAGATTATTTACTAAGGGAGAAAAAGGTTAGAGTAAGCGAAGAGAACCTGATCTTGCGCCCATTTCCTCAAGATGAACAAGGCAAGCAGCAATGGACAGCTTATCGTGAGGATATGATAGCTTATGCTGGTATTTCTTTGTTTATATTTGGGAATAAGAAAGATGGGAAAGGCAGCATTGTTCTCTCAAATGGAATGCGTGAAGAATTTGATATATCCAAACGAAATGGAAATATATTAATCCCTGTTGCTACAACGGGTTCAATGGCAAAAGAACTATGCGTTGAATTATTAAGTATTCCAAGTGAAAGTCTTTTAACAGAAACAAATTTTCGTAAAATTTCTGTTGAATCTGCAAGTTTAGAACAAATCAAACAATCTATCTTAGAAATTTTAAGCGAGGTAAGAAAATGACACGTAAAGTATTTTTCAGTTTTCATTTCGATAGTGATTCTTGGCGAGCTGGTCAAGTTCGTAATATGGGCGTTGTAGATGGCTCAGAACCAGTTAAAGGAAATCGCTGGGAGGATGTTAAATCCAAATCTGAGGAAGTTATCAAACAATGGATTGACGACAATTTAAAAGACAAATCCTGTTTAGTTGTTTTGATTGGAGAAAAAACAGCTAGCCGTAAATGGGTTAAATATGAGATTGATAAAGCTGTAGAATTAGGCAAAGGAATTTGTGGTGTCTATATTCATAAACTTAAAGACCAAAATGGAAAAACATCAAAAAGAGGAAGTAATCCATTACTCAAAGATGCGCCTATTTTTGACTCTCAATATCAATCTAGCGATTTTGTTTATGATGATATAAAAGAGAATATTGCAGATTTGGTTGAAAAAGCAATTAAAATTCGTGATGAGGATAAATAAATGGGACGTAAAATTTTTATTTCGTACAAGTATAGCGACTCAGCTGTAAAACAATTAAGACCGCATGATATCTTTCATACAACAACAGCTAGAGATTATGTAGATATTTTACAGGCTAAGCTCAATCGTGATGGTATCCACATCAATAAAGGAGAAAAAGATGATGAAAGCCTTGCTGATTTTAAAGATGATACTATTCAGGGAAAACTAGCAGATAAAATTTTTGATAGCTCAGTAACGGTTGTACTGCTTTCTCCTAATATGAAAGAAAAATGGGTGAGTGAAAATGACCAGTGGATTCCATGGGAAATTGCTTATTCACTTAGAAATAAAACAAGGGCTTTCAATAAGAGTAAACGAAATGCAATACTATTGGTTGCCCTGCCGGACATCAATGGATGCTATGAATATACCAACCAAACTGGTTTTTTGTTTAATATTATTCAAAAAAATCTGAATAATCTCCAGTATCCTTATCCAGCTACGAAACTAAGAAATGGAATATGTTCTCAATCGTATATGTTGCGTTGCAATTGGGATCATTTTATATCTAATGTAAATGGCTGGATTGATGCTGCTGTTGAGATTAAAGAAAACGCTGATAAATACAGAATTCAATCGTCTATTTAATTAATCCTGATATAGAACCCAACCCATGCAAAACCGCAATTTCAACGACCTCTACGCCTTCATCCAAGTCGTCAAGCTCGGCAATTTCAGTCGGGCGGCGCAGTCGCTCGGGGTGCAGCCGTCGGCGTTGAGCCACCGCATGAACGACTTGGAAAACCGCCTGAACACCAAGCTGTTAAACCGCACCACCCGTTCCATGTCGCCCACGGAGGCGGGGCAGCGGCTGTATGAGCGGATTGCGCCGATGTTTGGCGGCATTCAGGAGGAGCTGGCGGCGTTGGGCGATTTGCACGGCAAAGTGTCGGGCAGGCTGCGGATTAACACCGCCGAAAACCCCGTCTATTACCTGATTTACCCGAAAGTGCGGTCGTTTTTGGCGCAGTTTCCCGAAGTCGATGTGGAGATTTTGATTAACAACAGTTGGTCGAACATTGTGGCGCAGGGCTTTGATTTTGGTGTAAGACCTTTGGGCGACGTAGCGCAGGATATGGTTGCCGTGCCGATTTCGGGCGAACGGGCGATGTGCGTCGTTGCCGCGCCCGACTATCTCACCCGCCACGGGCAGCCTGAAACACCGTCCGAACTGGTGCAACACCGCTGCATCGTGCCCGCCAGCCTCACCTTCAACAGCACCGCCCTTGTCAAAACCGCCGCCCTCGACGGCTTGGGGCTGACCTGGCTGCCGCACTACGCCGTCGCCGACGAACTCGCCTCGGGCGCACTGGTCGAACTGTTCGCCCGCGCCCGCGCCGTCTATCCGCCGATGGCCTTATACTACCCGCCCAACCGCCACAAAACGCAGGCGGCAGAGGCGTTGATTGAGTGGTTGAAAATAGAAAAGGTCGTCTGAATCCCAAGTTCAAGGCTTAATGCCATGGAAACTGTGTTTTCAGACGACCTTGCTCGCACTTTTCTCTCTTTATAAACTGTCAGCATCCCAAACGCGCCAAACAACCGCAAGACAAAATTTTCAGACGACCTAGTGTAGAAACCAGTAGCGTTGTTTACAGTATTTCCAGGAGAATACTGAAATATGAACATGCACAAAAACACCCGTCTAACCCCGCACCACCGCCAAGCTATTTGGCTGGCCTACACGCAGGAGAAGGAAAGCGTTACCTCCCTGGCCCGCCGCTACCAAGTCAGCTGCGTCACCATCTACCGCGCATTTAAAGCCGCAAGAGGCAGACTGCTCAAACCCCAAACTAGTACCAACAACCGTTTCAAACAGGCAAAGTACGGAATGAAACGCCTGGCCAAGGTAGAACGCAGCATTCAGGAAAAACTCAAAAGGCAGGCCAAACGCTACAATAAATCCTACCCCGGAGAGCTAGTACATCTCGATACCAAACGGCTGCCGCTGCTCAAAGGGCAGAAAGCCACCGATAAGCGGGATTACCTGTTTGTCGCCATCGACGATTTCTCAAGGGAGCTATACGCCGCCATTTTGCCGGACAAAACCGCAGACAGCGCCGCCAAGTTACTGACCGGACACCTGATTGATCCCTGCCCATACCTGATTGAGTGCGTTTACTCCGACAGCGGTACGGAATATAAAGGCTTGGCCAACCATGCTTTCGGTGTAGCCTGTTACGAGAACGGGATTGGTCAAAAGTTTACCCGGGTTGCCCGTCCGCAGACCAACGGTAAGGCGGAACGGGTTATCCGCACCCGGATGGAGATGTGGCATGAAAAGCAGAGTTTCGACAGCTCGGAACACCGGCAAAAGGAGCTGTGCCGGTTTGTGAACTTCTATAACACGGTGAAGCCGCATGGTAGTCTGGGCGGCAATACGCCGTTTGAGGTCTTGCAGGCTTACTTTTCTCAACCTATGGTGTAAACAACGCGACAATTTCCTACATGAAGATTTGCACAAAAGGATTATCCAACTCACACTAAACGGTGTGAGCATTACAGGGATAGCATCTGCACTTAAATGTAGTCCTTCGACGGTAAGTAAGGTTAGACGGGCTTATAACCGCAAACATAAGTCGGGTGACAAGGATCAGTTCGATATATTTAAACCGACTTTAAAGAAGTGAGTAAAGGAAAAACCATGGCGCACCAAAAATCAGAAATAGTTTTGGAGAAAGTCTTTGTGGCCGCAGTGAACTATCAGGTCCAAGACACGCCAACAATTATATTTGAAAATGGTTCAGCCAGGCTGATGCGGAATCAGTTTGAAGATTCAGGAGACTGAGAAAAAATTGCAAAACAGTTAGACTTGGCTCGCTCAGGAAGGTAATGCCATATCTTGTTTTCAGCTTCAAACTGCAATAGAATCTTAACGTCTGAGCCGTTCAGACATCTTTGTAATGTGTTTGACCACCGGTGCTTATCAGGGGACCGGTGGTTTTTTACTCTTTCATCACATATCATCCTCTTAAAATTTCCCTTTGTTTGTTCTTTGTATTTGTTCACATTATGCAAATTAAAGGGTATTATTGGGGCAGACGCAGAAAGTTAACAAACTGTCACTGCTAGCATTGCCAGACAGATACACGAAACAGCTTGCGGATTTATACACAACGACGGGAACAGAAAATGCTGAGCGCACACGATGTGGCAGATTTCTTCCTTTCCCCTTTTGAAGAAGAGGAAGGGGAGCAGATATCCAATCTCAAACTTCAAAAACTGTTGTACTACGCACAAGGCTACTCTCTTGCTATACTTGACCGCCCCCTTTTTGCCGAAAATATCGAACACTGGCAGCACGGGCCGGTAGTACCCTGTATTTATCGTACCTACAAAAAATACGGTAGCAGTCCCTTACCTGCGGCTCATATCGAACCGGACAAATATGCGGACGAAGAGTTGGTTGTCCTCAACCGTGTCCGTAAAGAGCAAGGCTGCTACACGGCATGGGCATTACGTAATAAAACCCATCAGGAAGCCCCGTGGGTACAGACCCGGCAGGGCGAGATCATAGGGATTACACTACTGCGCGAATATTTCCGCCATAGCTTGCCTCCGACTGATTACAATTTCGATTTGGAAAAACTTAAAACCGCTGTTGATGGCAGTTTTGTCAGCATTCCGCAATTCGATACTGTTGATGATCTGGAAAAATGGCTGGAGCGATAAATGCAGGTACTTTTGGCCGAAGATTTCAAAAAGGGTTGGAAAATTTCCCTAAAGAAGACCGCAGAAAAATTGCAGAATTTATTCTATTCGTCCAGTAAAACGGATTGACCGGCTTGCCCGGAAGGAACAAATCCAGCGACAGCGTACCGAAAGACGACCCACAATGGTTGGAGAAAGTACAATTTGCCCAACGGCATAACCTTTGGCATTACCACATAGGCATTCCTGAATACAAAGGCAGCAGATACGGAGATTTTACATCTGCCTATATTCTTCACTACATCCTTGGTGACGGCTTCATCAAAATTGTAGGCTTTGACAGTCATCCGCCTTTTATCTTACCCAACATCCCTGAATGACAACTTTAAACCGCCTAACGGCGGTTTTTTACACCAAGTTGACCAAAATAGCATTTGAAAAATGGATCTATGGTTTTCTTAATGTCTTCAATATATTCCTTACAGTTACAAATCGTACTTTCTTATTTAGAGTGCTGATAAAGATGGTTGTTTTTTTGAATTTACCAAAACCGCCGGTAACGTATTTGATAGTAGGATGATTAATCTGAAGTTCAGGTGGCCTTCTTTATGGAATATTATCCACAGATTTTGTGGATGTTTTGGGGATATAATACCCTTAGATAAATTTGCCAGCATTTCATACAGTAGCTCAGTAGGTACATCATATTGGGCTTCCAGTACGATGTCCTAGTAGATAACAGAGTGAGAAAATAATTATCAGCCCTGTGCCGTAAAACTCCGTCCTTCAGGGCGGAGATATAAGGCACAAACACAAATCAAAGGTATAATCATACCACTATGATAATACGCAAAGCCTTTAAGTTCGAAATCATGCCAAACGGCGAGCAAATCCGCAGAATCAAGCAGTTCTGTGGTTGTGCCCGTTTTGTCTTCAATCGGGCTTTGGCGTATCAAAATGAACAGTACGAAGCAGATAAATCGTTTAAATTCAGCTACGCCAAAATCGCGAATTTGCTGCCTGAATGGAAACGTGAGTTAGTTTGGCTTAAAGACTGCCACAGCCAAGTGTTGCAGCAGAGTTTGAAAGATTTGGAAAGTGCATTCAAAAATTTTTTCGCCAAACGTTCGGACTTTCCAAAATTTAAACGCAAGGGAGAAAAAGACAGTTTCAGATTTCCACAAGGCTGCAAATTGGAGCAACAAAATAACCGTATCTATTTACCCAAAATTGGTTGGGTGCGTTATCGCAATAGCCGAGCTATTTCAGGCAGCCTGAAAAATGTAACCGTCAGCCAAAAATGCGGTATGTGGTATGTTTCTATTCAAACAGAATTTGAGACGGAAACACCAAAACCCAACGGCGGAGAAATCGGTATTGATATGGGCATCGTTCGTTTTGCTACTTTGTCCAACGGCGAATATTTTGAGCCGATTAACGCATTTAAGAACCTAAAAGGCAAATTAGCGAAACTACAAAAACGTTTCAAAAACAAGACCAAATTTTCTAAAAATTGGCAAAAGTTAAAAGTCAAAATTGCCAAATTCCACCATAAAACCAGCAATATTCGTAAAAATTACCTGCATCAAATCAGCAGCAAAATCAGCCGAAACCACGCGATTGTGTACGTTGAAGATTTGCAAGTGGCGAATATGTCCAAATCAGCAAAAGGCGATGCTGAACAGCATGGCAAAAACATCAAACAAAAATCAGGCTTAAATCGGGCGATTTTAGACCAATCTTGGTATGAATTTAGGCGACAGTTAGCGTATAAATTGGCTTGGAATGGTGGGTTTTTGTTTGCCGTACCGCCGCAAAATACCAGCCGTTGTTGCCCTAGTTTTGGAAAAAATGTGCAGCTGTACAAAGTCGGAGAATAGCCGTCCATCCCTAAGGACGTGCGCAATGGGTAACGGTAGTACGCAGTTGGCAGATAAGGTCTGTCAGCCTGTAAAGACAGAGAAAAACATCCGCAATCGAGGAGATTCAAGATATGAAATTTACATATTTATTCTAGTTCGCATAATACACCTTATGTTAAATTTTATATTTTGCCGAAGCCTGTAATACCGAGTAAATCTGGTTGAACGGCACACTCCAGTAACGCCGAAACATTCTCTCAATCCCCCCCCCACCGCGTCAATGGCGGGCTTTTTATACCTTATCCGAAGAAACCCATCGCACCCTTAAAGCACGCGCATTGGTCGCCGACCAGAGTACGGAAGCGGGAATTCGGCTGATACTGGATAATGCTGCACATCTTGACATCCTCCCCCGCCTAAAGGCGTGGAAGGATGTCAAGCTTTGTTTTAATCGGATTCATCGTGTCACTCATACCTCCAGTAAATTCAAATGGAAAAATCCCGTATGATTTCCGGATCGGATTTGGGTTCGTATTTTCTCACCGTATTTTCGTAGGCATGAATGAAATATTCTTTAAACAGCGTATATTCACCTGTCTCATAGTAGGAAATAACGGCGGATGAATAATCCCGACAACTGTCCGAATCCAGTACGCACGGAAAAATTTTCTCCCTCATTAAGGAGAGTGCCATACAGTTTCTGGCAGTGCGTTTGTTGCAGTCTTTGAAAAATTGCAGGTAGGCCAAATTGTTATGCAGGTAAACAGCCCGGTCGAAAGGATTTTCGACTTTCCGGGCGACCTGTATGATCCAGTCTAATTCGGCAGTTAAATTCTCCGGATTGGATAAAGGCGTATATTCGGTTCCGCTGATTTTCACACTTCCACGGCGTACAACGCCGACAGCCCCTTTTTCAAGCAGTTTGTCGGCAATCAGCGAATGCGTGGTTTTGACAAAATCTTTCCAGTCAAACGGTTCCGGCGTATCGATGCAAGACATCAGAAAGCCGTAACTATCCCTCAGATTGACCAGCATTACGGCATCCGAATACGGTTTACCTGCGGCGGTTTGACCGATTTTCAATAAAGCCTGAGTATCATGCCGGTCGTAGGTGTTACCTTCCAGTCGTGCTGAACTGTATATGAAATCGATGCCGATTTCTTCAATATTGCGTGACGAATCAGTCAGCAGGGATAAAGGCAGTCGACCAGACAGCTCAAACAAATATTCCTGCTCCGTTAACGAAAAAATCTGCCGTTGATTTGTAAAATTCGGTCTGTATGTCGACATTTTAAATTCCTTCGTTTGAATAGCTACACCACATGGGAATACCACTTTATTAAACAAAATATTTGACTGAAGTCACATGGTGGTCATCATATGGCGGCTCTGACATGCCTAAAATATCGATTGCATATCGGTTAACCAAAACTTCTTCGTCCTTAAACTTTTGGTACTGTTTCCGGCAATATTCTCGGAACTCTGTTAAATTTGATGGCAAGAACCCGCAACCGTCTGCACCGTAAATGTAATCACCTTCGAACAAGCTGTCTTTCCGGACAATCAGTCCGTTTTTAACCCAGAACTTCGGCTCAAAATAAAGTTTCATCTATCAAAGTAGCAGCTGCTTCTCTAACCGCAACATCGGACTCTTCAAGTTTTTTGCAAAACGTATTCAATGTATTTTCCAGAACCACAACAAAGTTTCCTTTTAGAGCGAAGTTAATCATCAAATCGAAAGCTTTTAGGTTCATGGTGGATTCCTTCACATATCAATACCCAACATTATAGTGTTTTTTTCTTTCCGAAAAATTTAGAGATAAAAATGGGACTTTGGTTTTTGGCTGAAGTGTGTGGAAGTCATCGACGAATTGATGTCAACGGTTTCTATTTTGGCTGAGTGTGTTTAGGTCATCGACAACTGAAACTGAGTTTTACTGTTCCGGTTTTGGCTGAGTGTGTTTCAGTCATCGACAACTGAAACTGAGTTTTACTGTTCCGGTTTTGGCTGAGTGTGTTTCAGTCATCGACAACTGAAACTGAATCCTACTGTTCCGGTTTTGGCTGAGTGTGTTTCAGTCATCGACAACTGAAACTGAATCCTACTGTTCCGGTTTTGGCTGAGTGTGTTTCAGTCATCGACAACTGAAACTGAGTTTTACTGTTCCGGTTTTGGCTGAGTGTGTTTCGGTCATCGACAAACTGAAACTGAATCCTACTGTTCCGGTTTTGGCTGAGTGTGTTTCGGTCATCGACAAACTGAAACTGAATCCTACTGTTCCGGTTTTGGCTGAGTGTGTTTCGGTCATCGACAACTGAAACTGAGTTTTACTGTTCCGGTTTTGGCTGAGTGTGTTCCGGTCATCGACAACTGAAACTGAGTTTTACTGTTCCGGTTTTGGCTGAGTGTGTTCCAGTCATCGACAACTGAAACTGAGTTTTACTGTTCCGGTTTTGGCTGAGTGTGTTTCAGTCATCGACAACTGAAACTGAATCCTACTGTTCCGGTTTTGGCTGAGTGTGTTTGAAAGCAACGCATTTTCTATATAAATATTAAATATTATTCTTTATTAATAGGTATAAATATAATATATTTATATATATCCAGAATTTGAGATTTTTGTACACCACTTTTTCCAAAATAACTCAGCATTTTTAAATTCCTATATTTTCAGAAATCTGTCTGTTCTTGATTCTACTGCGCCAAATATCCACGCCTTGTAGGACATACTATAAATCAGAGTTGATACTAATTTGTTCTTTACAGATATTAATTAAGGAACAGTCATTATGGCAACATTAATGGAAAAAGATGTATTGACTGAAATAGTAGTTTCAAGACTGGCACTGATCAGCCGCACACTGGATAACCGTGAATATCTAAATCACAATGCCGATTGTAACAGGCTACTTGAGATTCGAGACTTTCTGTATTCTGCCCTACCTCAGAAAATAGACTATGACTCAATTTTGTCTGAATGCAACTCCATATAAACATTACAAACCATTCGGCAAAGGCATTAAAGAAAAACGTACCGATGTGTATACCGGTTATACTTACACACAACAGCTCAGTGAAGCCAACAAACTGCGTACCGGTTTAGGTTTGGGCTATGAAAAATACAAAGATGCGGTAGCTAATGAGAAAGGATCGCTCAACGCCGAGCGCGAAGCCTTCTATACCAAAGCGCACGCCGACCTGACTTCCGATTTGGGCTGCGGCTGGTATCTGAATCCTTGGGCAGAGGTTAAGGTTGACCTGGAACGCCAAATTGAAACACAACGCAACCACAGCCTGTGCTTCAGCCAACATTAATGCAAAAACACGCGGATGGGGCGTGAGCGTAGGTGCGAATATCGGCAAACAAATTACCGATACCGTCGGCATCGAAGCCGGCCCGTTCTACAAACACCGTCACTTCAAAGCATCCGGCAGCTTCGTTTTAGACGGCGAGAACATCCGAGTCGATCCTACCAAAATCAACGAATACGGTGTTCGTGTCGGCGTGAAATTCTGATTTTCCTTAGACATTATCGAGCATAACTCATGGGTGCAACCAACGCAGGGCTTACGAAAAATTATCGGGTAAAATCAGGGATTATCCGAACGCCACTTTATCCGAATGAAAGTATCAGTTCATGGCTTATTCGTGCCGCATTAGATTGTGGTACGGAGCCGATTACATTTACTGGGTTTTATTGGGATAAGTGGAGATTATGGACCTATGATTTAGATAGGGGATTTGAGCCGATAGCACCGCAGATTTATGAAGATATTACGGCATTATCACTTAATCAGCAGGTAAATTTAGCCAATCATTCGCTTTATTCCGTATTGAAACCAATTAACAGAGAAAATACCCTCATTAAAGGTCAAGCGAAATGGGTTATATCAAGAAGTTCACGTAATCGTTCATTCCGTGTCGGTCAATCTTATTGCCCTTGTTGCTTAGAAGAAACTCCTTATTTGCGTAATGAATGGCGTTTTGCGTGGTATTTTGGCTGTTTGGAACATCAAGTCTTACTTGAATCCAAATGCCATAGTTGTGGCGAACCTTACCAACCACATTTACTTACCGCAGAGAAACGACGATTGAATTATTGCCATCAATGCGGAAAGAGATTGGAGATTGTCGCTACACTACTTAATAAAGCAGAAATAGCAACAATGAAAACTCTTGATAAGGTGTTTGCCACTCATTCATGTGAATGTTTCGGGAAGTATGTAAATGTTCAAGTATATTTTGATATATTACGCCACTTCATCAACCTCATTCGGAGTGCTGCTACTGCAAAATCAACTCATGCGATTACAAAATTTGTAGAACAATGCGGTATTTCTCAAACGGAAATATGCCAGACCAAAACTGCCCTTGCATTTGAGCAATTACCCATTACTGAACGTAAAAACCTGCTCGTAAATGCTATGAAAATCCTAAAATTATCAAACGAGGATTTCATTCAAGCTATTCAGCAAAGTGGTATTACACAAAAGGCATTCGCTTTTGAACGCTACCCCCAGGAGCTTGATACACTCTTTAAACACGCACCAGAAGGCAAAACGGTAAGACGTAAAACGGTAACGAGAAAAAATAAGACCAATTCTATTTCAAGCATGAAACGTCAATGGGAACGTTTAAAACGTCAGTTAAAAATCGCTTCATGAAAATAAACAAAATTCCTTCTCAAAACAGTTGCTCTATTTGTTGTAAAGCTCAAGTTACTCGTAAGTTTCGAGGAGAATGCTATTGCAGAAATTGCTATGCCCAATGGTTCAAAAAGAAAACCTGTAAGCAATGTGGCCAACTAAAACGCATTCACCGCAGGGGCGAAATTTGTCTTAAGTGCGAGAGATTAACGGATTGTGTACGTTGTGGAAAAGCCGCAGGTACATTTGACGTCGGTATGATAAGCCGTTATGGAGCGGTATGTACCTCATGCATTCGTTACTTCCGTGAGGAAAAAGAATGCTCTGAATGCGGCAAAATGACACGCGATAGATATCGTTCTCCGGTAACGAATAAGCCTGTTTGTTTAGAGTGCTACCGTAGATACACTTTTGCTACTTGTAAAAATTGCTACCGATACCGTAAGGTTCACAATCTAGAGAAGCAATTCTGTAAGAAATGCGACGAGCAGTTACTTTCAAATTGCCCGAGATGCAAAGGCGAAATGCCATCCGGTTACGGCAGTGTTTGCCCTGATTGTGCAAAACGAACCTTGTTATTTAATATGATTCGTTTAAATGTGCACATCTTTCGCAATAAGGCGATAAAGACCGCATACAAGAAATTCATTTTCTGGCATATGCGGAAATGCGGTATCAACATCGCTTTGCACAAAGGTTCAAATTTCATACGGTTCTTCATCGATTGTGATGAAACTTGGCAGCAAATCCCTGACTACGCAGAGTTAGTCATGCACTTTAAACCGAATGGATTACGCGCCAATTTAACCGTATTATGCTGGTTACTTGATACGAATCAAATCGTTATTGACGAAGCTTTAAAAGAGGATTTAGCAGAAATAGAACGCATACAAGTCCTTTTTAATAAGCTCAAAGATCCTGTACCTTGTATCGCAAGCTATTATCGAAAATTACAACGGCGGTGTGATGAGGGTAAAACCTCACTTAAATCAGTACGATTAGCCTTGCAACCTGCGATAGATTTAATCAGTGCCAACAATGTTACGGATTATCCAACACAAGAGCAACTAAACCAGTATCTTGTGGGAAGATCAGGGCAAACGGCAGCAATAACAGGTTTCATCAATCACTTAAAATTGGAATACCACCTAGAGCTTAAAATCGATCGTAAGCTGATTCAGCAAATTAAGACTAAACAACTTAAAAAACATTGTTCTCACAGGCTAGTCGAACTCTATAAAAAATCAGAACTTACTGAAAAAGAACAAATCGAATTGGTTTATGTGGTTCTATACAGCTTACATAGTATAGAGATTAAAAAGCCAAAACGAGATAGTTTTTTATTGGTTAATGACATTGCCTACTACCGTAGCGAAGATAAGGATTATTTCCTTCCACAAGACATATACCAACGGATAAAATAATAGTCTTGTGATGAAGTTGTTATTTCTGCAACATTGAACCTAAAATGTCAATTCTGTTTTCAACAGAATTGACATTACTGTCTAGATCTACCTAGATCCAACCTAAAAACCAAATTTAATATTCAAAATTATAACGGAGTACACATCAATCGTTTACTATCAGCGCATATATGAGTTGCAAGTACTCTCTGCTTTAGAGTAGAATTGACCTAGAAAAGTAAGGTAATATCTGAATTTAACATTTTTATGCATGAAAGATTTTAGTGTTGCTTGCAGTATTTGGAAGACAATACTAGAATGAGCGTCCACAAAAAATATGCCTTACCCTACACTAATATCAAGTCGTGTTTGGAATGCCTATACATAGGGTCACAAAACCATAGCCTTCTCACACAACAGAATTATCATTCATATTATTCTAAAAATTTACGGCTATGATTGCTCATATCAAAAAAGCACTAATAATCGTCACAACTAGAACCAATTCTGTATGGAGCATTTGACCAAATGTCAAAAAAGCAATCACAAAAAAGCTTAGAAATAGGTCCATATGCTATAACAATCCTATACTATACTAAAGGAATAATGCATTTGTTGCCAAATATTTTGCCTTTTTTGAAAAAAGTCACTATTTGAGGAATTATCTATTTGCGCCATCAATGACTTTTGTTGCAAACTGCACACAATCAGTAAGCTAAGCCCCCTTCTGTGTGATATTTTAGTAAAAGTTTCCCCATATTACATATCTGCAAACTAATAGTAGTAAGGTAATATGTATTATCTGCACCTTGATATAAATGTAGCTTGGTATATTTCCTTTCGAAATTTGACACACAAATAAAAGGAACTACGTTGATTCATAAATTTTTATAACGCAATTAAGCTACATAAGCGTTTAAAAGGCGATACACCTTTTGAATCCTTAAGTTTTGCTTTTCTTAGATTAATTGTGCTAAAAACTCGGGGATTCTTACAATTTATAATTTTATCCCTAAATTAATTTATTAAGAGGTACAACAAGGAGGAGCTATGTTTAAATTTGACATGACCCTTGCCCAAAACTTTGCCATTTTTTATGATGATGACAATGTAGTACTCGTAGATTCATTTGATAATAAGCATTTTGATGTCCGTATGGGAACTATTACAAATTCTAAAATCATCGGTAGCGTTACCGCGCAGTCTGATACTGAGCTTAATGTTGCATTAGAGAAATTGATCAATAGTATTAGAGAGCAAAAATGATTACTGCAACTGACTTACAAAACCTAACTAATGAGATAAACCAAAAAGTTGCCAAGTACTCCACACAATTTGCTCTAACTTTCCATTTCTCACAAGATAGAGTTAATGACGCTCGCAACAACCCCCCAATTGAATTAAATGAACTAAGGGATTTATTCAATCGTTTTATTTCAGAACATATTATGGCTGTTATTGCTTTAAATGATAAAGACAATTTCGTCATATCCTGTTCTAGAACTGGTATACACATCCCTTGTGCCGTTGAAAAAAAAGTAACCCCTGACGGAGGTACATCTCATAAAAGTATTGTGATAACAATTATGAGAAAACCTGGATTTGGTACCAGACAAGATGATATAATATTTGATATAAATTAATCCTTTTAAGGATTTTAAAGTTTATTGTATACCCTAGAAATACCTTGACCTTGATTAAATCTGTTCAAGGTATTTTTATTAATCAGCACAAATAAAATTTGGTGATTCTCTTAAAATTATATCGAGATCTCTGCAAGATAGCCCTTTTACTAGATAACCGAAACCCAAAGGCTGTTTTCGTTCCAATTCCAAATATCTCCTTATTTTCCACAAATATCCCCTTTAACCACCCCGAAAACCTAATTATCGGGTATCCGATCTGCCTTTCAGGCGCCAATAGGTTCAAACACTTCGTCTCTAGATAACTTTGCGCACTCACTTTACTCAGACCGAAATAGGCTGCCCAGGCATAGCGGAATTTACGGTACAGCGTACTGAAACCTTGTTCGTTCGATTACATAACGGGTTTTAGATTGTCATCGACTTCTATAGCCCAACGCTGTTTGCTGCCGGCTGTCTGAATAATGGTGGCATCAACAACGGTAGCGGATGCTTTCTTGGCTTTTAAGCCTTTTTCAGTCAGTTGGTGGTTAGAGACCTTTGCAAAATTCCCCCAAATCCCCTAAATGTCTTGGTGGGAATTTAGGGGATTTGGGGGAATTTTGCAAAGGTCTCGGTTAATCAGTTTCAGTAATTCGGCCCAAAGTGTTATCTTGCGCCTGCCAGTTGGCGCGTATGAAAGGCAACGTGCAACAATTCCCGCTCTTAATGGAACTGCCGACTTTCCGTACGCCCAACTTCAAACACATCATGACCAGCCTATGGGACAGGGTAAAAGCCTTCCTCAAACGCGCCGGTACGATTATCTTCGCCCTTACCGTAGTTTTGTGGGGCTTGGTAAGCTGGCCGCAACCGCCCGCAGGCGCAACAGGCGCAGCAATCGACTACAGCCTCGCGGGTATGCTCGGCCACGCTATCCAACCATTGTTCGCCCCGCTGGGCTTCACTTGGGAAATGTGTATCGCCATGATTCCGGGCATCGCCGCGCGCGAAGTCGTCGTTGCCGCGTTGGGTACGGTTTATGCCGTCAGCGCGTCGTCTGAAGACGCCGTACAAAACGCGCTGATTCCGATCATACACAACAACTGGGGCCTGCCGATCGCCTTCGCCTTCTTGGCTTGGTATGTCTATGCCCCCATGTGCGCCGCGACATTGGCAGTGATTAAACGTGAAACCAAATCCACAAAAAATATGGTGATGATTACCGGCTATTTGTTCCTGATGGCTTACTTCACCGCATTTGTGGTTTACCAAATTTCTTCAAGGATACTATCGTCATGACTCAATATATTATTGTCGGTTTGATTATGCTCACTTGCATATTCTTCCTCTTGCGAAAATTCGTATTCAAACCGAAAAAACGCGATTGCAGCAGCGGCTGCGGCAAATGCGGCGGTTGCGGTTAAATATGGATAGCTAGGAAGAAGAAAGGTCGTCTGAAATGGTTTCAGACGACCTTTTTAATTTGGAACAGTAATGTACTTCAGATACTTATATCAGATGTTTAGGAAATTATTATTTAATTTAGCCAATCTGGCTCATCTTCGATAATATTTAAATCTAAAATAGCAATACATAAAGACGTTTTAGGCTCTTTAAGTCCAAACGAATTCCATTCGTTACAAATAAGAATGTTGTATCCCAAATCTTTTGCAGCCAAAATCCAATACTCTATTAATTCTCTAGTTTTCCCCTGCAAAAAATTCCAAGAGTATTGGTTATTTGTACTCTGGAAAATTGAATAGTGATACTTAATCTGATCAGAAGATGGACTAACTAATTTAAAAGTTTTACCTTCTTGCCAGAACTTTTTCCATTGAGACGAATCGGATATCAAGCCAAAATACTCATTAATCACAGGGTATTTTTCAATCACATGGTTCCTGAAGTTTTCATAAACATCATCAGAACAATCTCTTAAATCTAATATTTTTTTACATGCTTCTTTTTTATATTTAAAACTAGCTAAATATTTATTTTCACCTGCACCCTTAGCATATTCTTTGTCTGTTGTAAAAAATAAAGCGGAATGTGCTTTATATCCTTTGTTATGTGCTTGATGACCTACTTTCCATTTCTTAAATTTTAAGTTTGTTCCATGATACAAAATGTTTACACCAAATTTTTCCATATAAAAATCCTCCTATAATATTCTTCATTTGTCATCTAAAGCCTTCAGGCTATTTCAACATTCAAGAGACCTTATTTTATTTCGATACTTTCAGTAAGCGTAGGGGCGATTATATCCAATGAATCCTTCAAATTATTCAAAATATCATAGATAACAACCCAATCTGAGACCTTTGCAAAATTCCCCGAAATCCCCTAAATTCCCACCAAGACATTTAGGGGATTTCTCATGAGCACCTTCTTCCGGCAAACCGCACAAGCCATGATTGCCAAACACATCGACCGCTTCCCACTATTGAAGTTGGACCAGGTGATTGATTGGCAACCGATAGAACAGTACCTGAATCGTCAAAGAACCCGTTACCTTCGAGACCACCGCGGCCGTCCCGCCTATCCCCTGTTGTCCATGTTCAAAGCTATTCTGCTCGGACAATGGCACAGCCTCTCCGATCCCGAATTCGAACACAGCCTCATCACCCGCATCGATTTCAACCTGTTTTGTCGCTTTGACGAACTGAGCATCCCTGATTACAGTACTTTATGCCGCTACCGCAACTGGCTGGCTCAAGACAATACCCTGTTTGAACTGTTGGAACTGATTAACCGCCAACTGACCGAAAAAGGCTTAAAAGTAGAGAAAGCATCCGCCGCCGTCATTGACGCCACCACAAGTAAACTTTTCAGCAAAATTCTTAATCCTCATGATGGCACCACGTTTGTTTTTGCTCCTTCCAATTTATCCGACAACATAATATGAGCGATAGAACTTTCTCGACTAGATTGTCCCTTGGGAAGTGTTTTCCCTGTGGAGTAAGGTCCTTCCAAAAACTTACCAGGATTTTTAGGGTCAGGAATATCTTTAAACCATACATCGGAAGTAGGAGTTGTAAGCCCCTTAAGTTCACTTGCGGTGAATCCAAGTTCTTTTGCTTTATCAGCCATTAAAACGGGGAACCATTCATAGAATCCTCCACAATTTCTCAAAGCATTTGGTATTGGATTCTTAGTATTTGGATCTGCCATAACTTTGCGAATATCCGCAACACTTGCACTATCAAACCAAGAATCAAAGCCACCTTTCCCCCATGAAGCTTTGGAAAGTCCCAGTGCATCGACCCATATCTGGCTATTGAAAGCAAATAAATATAGGTTATCCTCTCCAATTAATTTAATCGGATCCTGGTTCACAAACCGACCCGCATCAGGCTCGTAATAACGCATCAGGTTGTAATGCATCCCGGTCTCTTCATCGAAGTATTGGTTTTGCAGTCTGAACGGCTGATGCGCGTTCCGATAGACCCGCCCGTCCTTTTTCAGACGACCCCAGGCGGTGTATTCGCCGTACCATAACAGATTGCCGTGTATGTCGGTCATCTCTTTCGGGATGCCGATTTGGTCGTTGTGGAAATAGGCGAGGTATTGCTCTTCGTCTCGGTTGTTCTGGAAAACTTGGGCTAAGGGTTCGTAGCTGTCTTGGTCGGTGTAGATATAGGTGTAGCTGCCTTTGTAGGTGTATTCCTGCAATAGGCGGCTGCCGTCCCAGACGAAATGGGTACGTTTCGGAGCGGTACTCGTCCAGGCGAGTTTGTCTTGGCGCTCTTTGGAAAGGCGGCGTCCGAACGGGTCGTAGGCGTATGTCCAGATCTCGGTGTTGCCCGCTGCTTTTTTGATTCCGGCGCGGACGAGTTGGTTTTCTAAATCGTATTGGTAATATTGGTTTTCGCCGTCGGGCAGCTGGCGAAAGAACCAATATTTCAGACGGCCTCAAAGAACGGATTGAGACCGTCTGAAAAGCGGAAACTGAACAGAAACTAACATCAGAATTTGAAGGTTTTGTGCGGACTACGGCTTGCTTCAGATTATTACAAATTCTATATTTGTACAGAATTTAATTGTCTTTTTGCCTTTTTATTTCTTAAGATACTTTTCTATATATCTGTATTGCTCTTGCGTACATTTAACTGAAAAAAATATTTTTCCACTTATAATACTTTGAGCAGAAAAAATATCTTTCTCATATTTGAATTTTATTTTACTTAACGGAATCATTCCTTTTCCATTTTCTTTCCCACAAAAAAGCTTATATTGTAACTCATTATTACTTATCCCTATATCTCCGCAAGTTTTTTGACTATTATATTCTGATACAACTATATTTAACCAGCCATGTTGAAAATCATAAGAGTAATGTGAAACATAAGGTAAATTAGAAGAAGAGGATACTATTAGAGATAAAATTGAACTTAAAATAGATTTCATAATTTATTTACCATTTAATTTATTAATTTTCTTAGCTAACGAAGCAGGAGTAACCCAACCAGACATTTTCATTTCTTTAATATCAGCAGCTTGACTTGCTCCATATGCAAAACTTGCACACTGCCTATTTCGTAAATTATATCCAGAAGTTTCTGTATTTTTATTATTAAAGTCCCTTATATACGACTCAACCTTTTTCACTTGATCGTCATTTAAATCATAACTCCTTGATACCAAATACTTACTATCCAAATACCTCGTATCATTAAAACTCATAGTCCCTCCCATATCACTAACTAAAATACTAGTAATATCTTTTGAATTATATCTAAACCCTTCTCCTCCAGGCCATTGACCTATATATTGGGTTCTGCCATTTTTCTCTAATCCAATAAATGCATGTCCTACAAAATCATGTGTATCAGAATAAATTGTTAACTTCCCGCTTAATCCTAATGAGTCAACCCAAGTCTGCGCATTCGGCGCAAACTGATACAAGTTATCCCCACCCAACAACCCAATCGGATCTTGATTCACAAACCGCCCCGCCTCAGGCTCATAATAGCGCATCAGGTTGTAATGCAGCCCGGTCTCTTCATCGAAGTACTGGTTTTGCAGTCTGAACGGCTGATGGACGTTCTGATAAACCCGCCCGTCCTTTTTCAGACGACCCCAGGCGGTATATTCGCCGTACCACAACAGATTGCCGTGGATGTCGGTCATCTCGCGCGGGATGCCGATTTGGTCGGTGTGGAAATAGGCGAGGTATTGTTTGCTGTCTTTGGCGTTGTCAAAGATTTGCGCCAGCGGTTCGTAGCTGTCTTGGTCGGTGTAGAGATAGGTGTAGCTGCCTTTGTAGGTGTACTCCTGCAATAGGCGGCTGCCGTCCCAGACGAAGTGGGT
>NZ_CAUIXH010000023.1:0-28445 GCF_962707005.1 Neisseria basseii
CGCCGTTGCGCGGCGAGTATCTCAACCTGCTTGCCCATGCGCCGTCAACGGGTTTTCAGACGGCATTCGATATCGGGACGGGCTCCGGCGTGCTTGCCGCCATTTTGGCGAAACAGGGCATTCCTTCCGTCATCGGCACGGATACCAATCCGAGGGCGGTTGCCTGCGCCCGTGCCAATATTGCCCGTTTGGGTTTTGAAAAACAGGTTGAAATCCGCGAAACCGATCTGTTTCCCGAAGGGTTTGCCGATTTAATCGTCTGCAATCCGCCCTGGCTTCCCACCAAGCCGACTTCCGCCGTCGAATCCGCGTTATATGACCCCGAATCTGCGATGCTGGCTGCGTTTTTGCGTGATGCGCCGAAACATCTGAATCCCGACGGAGAAATCCGCCTGATTATTTCCGACCTTGCCGAACATCTGCACCTGCGCCCTGCCGACTTTTTGGAAAAGGCATTTGCTCAGGCGGGTTTGCGCGTTGAGGATGTTTTGAAAACCAAACCGGTCCACAAAAAAGCTGCCGCCCCGGACGATCCGCTGGCTTTTGCCCGAAATAGGGAAACTACTTTCCTGTACCGTTTGAAAAAGGCATAACAAAACGGCTGCCCGTCAAAGCAGCCGTTTTTCATGCGGATTTGTACGATGCCGTCAGAAAATGTATTCCAACTGGCCGCGCACTACATCGACATTTTGTCTGACGTTGCCCGCCGTCGGCGTAACCTGTTTGCCGTTCAGGTAGAAGCCCTTAATCCGCCAGTTTTTCCAAGGGATATAGGTCAGACCGACCTGTACGCCCTGAACGTTTTTGCTGTAATCCTCAGCCGAAGACACGCCGGACAGCGGACCGACTTTGCGGTAGTTGGCGAATACGTCGTAAGACTGCGGTTTTTTGGTGTCGGCAAGTTTGTAGCGCAATTCGGTAAACACGCCGTAATTGGCGATTTTTCCGCCAGCATCGTGATAGGCTTTCAGATTGGATTTGCCGGCTGCCGCCATCCAGCGGATATTGTCGTTCAGCTTCACGTCCGTACCGATTTCGCCCAATACGGCATCATGTTCCGCGTTTCCGTGTTTGACTTTGTCCATATAGCTGACGGTTGCGCCGACATTGATACGTTCGCTGACGGGCAAAGTTGCCTGGGCGGAGGCGAAATGCCTGCGGTGTCCGCCTATGCCCCATACGTTGTCGTTAAGATTGCCGGTTCTGCGTCCGAGTGTAATTTTCGCCGGCAGCGAGGTGTTGTTGAAAAACAGTTCGGCACCGGTAACTTCCGTATCCCAAACCCTGCCGTAAGAGGAGAATGCGCCAAATTTGCCGATACGCGCCTTCAGATTGGGCGTAAGGCTGCCTTCTGCATAGAGTTTGTTCATCGGCACATCGTGTTTGCCGTTGAATTTGCCTGTTTCCAGATTGATGTTCGGCTCGATTTGGACGACCGCCTTCCAATCTTTATAGAGTTTGGCACGCAGCCACAATTCGGTATTGAAGCTGGTGTTAGTGTTTTCGCCGGTCGGATAGGAGCTGCTGTTGCTTGCCGCCGTATCTTTGCTGTCAACGCGCACGCGGAAACCGCCGTTGAGTGTCAGCCTGTCGCCGAACAGACTGATTTTGTCGTCGTCTTTGCTGATGATGCTGCCTGAGTTGACGTAATCGCCTGTAGTCGAAAGGACTGCCGCATCGCGACCGCCGTCGATACCCGATGCCGACACGGGAAGGGAAACCAGCATTGCCATGCCGGTTAGAAGCGTGGGTTTCAATAAGTCCATACTGTCTCCGATAAAAGAGGAAAAACGTCGGTAATTGTTGTATTTTGTGCAGACCTATCGTATGGAATGCCATCCGTCGGGTCAAGAAAATATTGACGGTTTTTAACGTTTTTTATCGGGATTTGATATGTGTCAATCTTGGAAAAACACACGTTTGAGCATATTGCTCAATGCCGTCTGACGGACTTTGACAGTAGCTGCCGCCTGACGGAAGGTTTCTTCTCCGCCGAAGAATACGAATTTTTCCTTTGCCCTGGTAATGGCGGTGTAAAGCAGCTCCCTGCTCAAGCCGGAAAGCGCATCGTCCTCTTCGTTCGAAGGTGCGGCAGAGGGCGGCAGCAGCCAGACTTCCCGATACTCCGAACCTTGGCTTTTATGGACGGTCATGGCGAAAGCAGGTTCAAAATCCGGAAGGCAGCTGACTGCAACCTTTTTAAACCCGTCCGTATCGGGAAAATAGGCGGACAGGCTGCCCGGCCTTTGGGCATCATCCATAATCAGTCCGACGTCTCCGTTGAACAACTCGAGTGCATAGTCGTTTTGCCTGATCATAATCGGCTCTCCGGCGAAATAGGCATGATGTTCGGGTATGTTCATTTTGCGGCGTACATGGCTGCAATAGGCTTCGTTGAAGTTTTCCGCATCCTGCCGCCAAGCTGCCAGAACCACGATATCCGAGATGCTTGCGTATGCGGCTTCGATATTGCCGTCTTTTACCGCCTGCCAATAGGCTTTGTGCGTCCGGTACAACCTTTCGACTCGAGCGTTCGGACTGCATTCCGAATGTTCCAGTTCATCCGGAAACCGGTCAAACAATGCCCACGCCCCTTCATCGCCCGATACGGCGGCACGGGCAAGGCAGCCGATGCCGCTGTTGTCGCCGAAGCGGTGGCTGAACGACAGATGGGCGGTGTTTTGCGCCAGCACGGGCGGATTTGCGCTGACGCTGAAACCGTGTTCCGGAAGGAAGCCGGCCAGCCTTTGGTGCGTTTCTCCGTCCAAAACGGTTTTTTGCGACAGGACGGACAGCACGGCCCCGATTCCGACGGACGGAAGCTGGTTTTCATCCCCCAGCAGAATCACGCGCGCGCCGGTTTTGACCGCTTTCAAAAGTTGCAGCATCAATGCGGTATCCAACATGGAGGCTTCATCGACAATCAGCACGTCGAACGGCAGCGGACGGATATGGTCGAACGCCGCCTGCATTTTGGGCGGGCTCAGCTTCAGCAGTCGGTGGACGGTTTGCCCTTCCAGTTTGAGCAAATGGCGGCGGACGGCCTCCGGCGCGTCAAAACCGTTGATTGCACGGTGCAGCGCGCGCGCCATATGTGCCGCTGCTTTGCCTGTCGGTGCGGCAAGCGCGATGTTGGGAAGATTTTCGTCTTCGCCGCAAATCAGCGCCAGCAGTTTGGCAACCGTTGTCGTTTTGCCCGTTCCCGGCCCGCCGGTAATCACCATAAAAGACTCCAACAGTGCCAAGGCGGCGGCATCGCGCTGTCCTTCGCTGCCCGTGCCTTGAAACCATTTTGCGAGGTTTTGCCGCGCGCCTGCCGCGTCGGGGGCGGACGTGCCGGCTGCCGCCAAGCGTTTTATCTCGGCAGCCAAATCGTATTCCAACTGCCACATCCTGCCCAAAAATAGCCTTCTGCCTTCTAAAATTAAGGGTGATGCGGATCGTCCGACTACGGGTTCGAGTGCCGACAGCGCGTCAGCCTCGCCACCGCTCAAATGGATAAACGAATGACCATTCTGCAATGCCTGAAACAGGCGTTCGGTGCAGTTTGCAAGCACTTCGCTGCCTGAACCCGCATAGTGTTCCAAAAAACGGATTGCTGCCCTTGCTGCCGCTTGGGCAAATTCATCTGTCTGCCGTTCCATCGTATTCCTTGTCGAAATGCCGTCTGAAAGCATGATTTTTCAGACGGCACGGTGTATTGCACTTTTCAGGCGCCTGCTCCCTGTTTCGGATGCAGGCTGCCGTCTTTCATGACCATCACGCGCTCGAAGCGGCCGGCGAGTTCGTCGTCGTGCGTTACGACCACCAGCCCCGTTCCCAATTCTGTTTTCAGTTCCAGCATCATATCCAAAACATTCCTGGCGTTCGCACGGTCGAGATTGCCGGTCGGCTCGTCGGCAAGCAGGCATTTGGGTTGCGTAACCAAGGCGCGCGCAATGGCGGCACGCTGGCGTTCGCCGCCTGAAAGTTCGCCCGCGCGGTGCGTCGAACGGTGTTTCAGCCCGACCTTTTCCAGCATCGCCATTGCCGTTTCTGCCGCCTCTTCACGGCTTTTTTTGCCGATCAGAAGCGGCATCATCACGTTTTCCAGTGCCGAAAATTCAGGCAGAAGATGGTGGAACTGGTACACGAAACCGAGATGGTGGTTGCGCAGGATGCCCAGTTGTCGCTGGCTTAATGTACGCAAATCCTCGCCCATCAGCAGCACCCTGCCTTCAGACGGCATATCTAGCCCACCCAAAATATGCAGCAGCGTCGATTTGCCGCTGCCCGAAGAACCGATGATGCCGGTGCTTTCCCCCGCGCGGATTTCCAAATCCAAGCCGTGCAGCACCCGAACGTCCAAACCGCCGTCCCGATAGCGTTTGCCCACGCCTTCGCATTTCAAAATCAACTCACTCATAACGCAAAGCCTCCGCCGGTTGGGTTTTTGACGCGCGCCAGCTCGGGTAGAGCGTCGCCACGAAAGACAGTCCCAAGGAAATGCAGGCAATCAGGGCAACGTCGCCCATATCAACATCGCTGGGCAGGTAGTCGATAAAATAAACCTGCGAATTGATGAGGTGGACACCGAGCAGGTTTTCAAAAAACGCCACGACTCTGCCGACGTTCCAACCCAAAAGCACGCCGCAGACCACACCCGCCAGCGTGCCGAAAAAGCCTGAAAACGCGCCCTGCACCATAAAAATCTTCATCACGCCGGCAGGGGAAAGACCCAAAGTCCGCAAAATTGCAATGTCCGCCTGCTTTTCCGTAACCGCCATCACTAACGAAGAGACAAGGTTGAACGCCGCCACAGCGATAATCAGCGTCAGGATGATGAACATCATCCGTTTTTCCAGTTCGACCGCTTCAAAATAGCTGCGGTTGCTGTACGTCCAATCGCGCACCCAAACCGCGTCCCTTTGCGCCTCCGGAATCAGTGTTGCCGTCAAGGCGGGGGCGTTTTGCGGATCGGCGAGCTTCAGCCGCAGCCCCGCAACCTCCTTATCCAAACGGTACAGTGCGCGCGCGTCTTGGATATGCGTCATCGCCAATGAATTGTCAACCTCGTAAACACCCGTTTTAACCAGACCGACCACGGTAAACTGTTTCAACCTCGGTACGACTCCGGCGGGGGTAACGTTGCCCTCCGGCGTGATGACGGTAACTTTATTGCCGACTTCGACGCCCAGTGCCTCAGCCAAACCGACACCGAGGATAATGTCAAACTCGCCCGGAATCAGGTCTTCAAACTTGCCTGCCGGCATTTTGTCGCCGTATTCCACCACTTTGCGCTCTTCAGACGGCAAAATGCCGCGCATCTGCACGCCCCTGATCTCGCCCGCATGGGCCAGCAATGCCTGATTGGAAACATAGGGGGCAGTCGCCAAGATGCCTTTCTGATTTTCAGTAAACTTGCGCAGATTGCGCCAATCCGTATCCGTGTTGTCGATATAGCCGATTTCGGCGTGCGGCGCGACATTCAGGAGCTGCCCGCGTATTTCTTTCTGAAAGCCGTTCATAACCGACAAGACGACAATCAGCGCGGTTACGCCCAAGGAGATTCCGGCAATCGAAACCATCGTGATAAACGACATAAAGCCGTTGCGCTTTTTCGCCCTGAGATACCTCAAGCCTATCCAAGCCTCTAGAGAAAACATAACGCTACCTTAAAAATGTCTGCAAACGTGCCTCCCCGGACGGCGGTTTGGGGGCGGCGGCAAAAGGTTATTGTACCGTAAAACCCCGGCAGCGTCCGAACGGCAGGCTGTGCAAATAAAGACGCGGTATGTGGCAAATTCGGAAAAACAGGGCGGAAAACTTGCACAACGTGCCGAACTGCCCTATCCTTCTCTTGAAACAAAACCTTTTCTTTAAGGAAAACAATGAATATCAGGAAAATCTCCGCTTTGTGTGCTGTTGCCGTTTTTACTGTTTCGACAGCCTATGCCAAAGAAATCAAAATCGATGCCAACAACACGCCTTATTCCGAAGCCGACGCGCAAAAGCTGGCGGCAACGGCAGTCGGTATGGGCGTTAAGGAACCTGTCAGCCTGAACGGCGGCAGCGGCAGCATTACCGTGTCCGGCAGCAGCGCGACGCAGTGCGTGTTCAAAGTCGGCAACGAAGGCGCGTTGCAGATTCAAGGGCTCAACTGCAAGTAAACCGTCCGGGAAAATGCCGTCTGAAGGCTTCAGACGGCATTTTGCATTGGCGGCGTTACGCCCCGCCTTCTTTAATCAGGCGGCGTTCGTACACCGCCTGCGCCAGCGTACCCGCATCGACATATTCCAATTCGCCGCCCAAGGGGATGCCTTGCGACAGCCTGCTGACTTTGTAAGGCAGGTTTTTGAAAAACTCGGACAGGACATACGCCGTCGCATTGCCTTCTGCGGTAAAGGCGGTTGCAATAATGATTTCTTCGACTTCCCCTCCGCCCAGCCGTTGCGCCAGCCTGTCCAATGCGATGGCCGATACGTCCATTCCCAGTGCCGTATTGATTTGCCCCATCAGGACGAAATACAGCCCGTCATGGCAATTTGCCGCTTCCATATTGGACACGTCGGCAGGCATATGCACCACCATCAGCCGCCGCCCGTCGCGTGTTTCATCAGCACAAATATCGCACAATTCGCCTTCGCAAAACGTGTTGCACATCGTGCAATGGTGAACCTGCTTCAATGCCGTCTGCAAGGCATCCACCAGCTCTTCAGCCTCTTTGCGCTTGTGCTGCAACAGATGGTACGCCATCCGCTGTGCCGATTTCGGCCCGACGTTGGGCAATACTTTCAGCGCACCGATCAGCCTTTGGAAGGCATCTTGCTTTTTGGAATTCATCATACTCCGCCATATGGGAAAACGGTCGGAATATTCCGACCGTTATATCGAATATAGAAAACCGGAAATTACTGCCCGTCATTTCCGCCAACAGACTGGGCACCTTTGGTCTGTTTGATTTTGCCGTTGAAATAACGTATCAGCAAGTCGAAGGTATTGGCAGACTGCTGTTGCGCCAAAGCCTGTTTTGCAGGCGGAAGCTGTGCGGCGATATCATCCGGCGGGGTTACAGCCTGTACTTCGACAATCACGGGTGCCGGCAGGCCGGTCAGTCTGACATAGGCGGGTTTGCCGTTTGCCGGTTTTGCTTTCAGCAGTTCCGCATAAGTCTCGGGAGGCATGGACTGCCTTGCCTGTTGCGCGCCCAAAATAGACACTTCCGACCATTTCACGTCAACTGCCTTGCCTCCGCTCAACTGCGCCAGCGTTTCTTTTGCCTTGTTTTCGGCAAGTTTGGCGGCTTCGGCGCGGATATAAGCCTGACGCACCGCGTCTTTGGCTTCGGCAAACGGCAGGGTTTTCTCTTCGCGGACTTCTTTGGCGCGGACGACCCACGCGGTTTCGCTGTTGATGGTCAGCACTTCGGAATTGTGTTTTTTCTTCAATACGTCGTCGCTGAATATGGCATTGATCAGGTTTTCGGGCATACCGGACATTTGCGCGTCCTGCCTGCCCAACCACGTATCTTGGGTTTCCACTTTCAAACCGCTGTTTTTGGCGGCTTCGGCAAGCGAGGAAGGATGATTGAACGCATCATCGCCCAGCTTTTCTTTTGCCTTATTGAAGTCGGCAACCGCCTTTTTCATTTTCAATTCGTTTTCGACGGCGGCTTTTTCCTGCTCGAAAGAAGGTTTGGCTTCATTTGCCGGCAAACGCGCCACGCGCTCTTCAAACGCATTTTTCACTTCCGTTTCACCGACGGTCTGTTTGTCTGCAAAATCCTTCAGATTCAATGCGACATATTCTAATTTGACTGCCTGCGGCAGCAGGTAGTCTTTTTTGTTTGCATTATAAAATTTCTGCAAATCGGCTTCAGACACTTTGACTTGGGCGATGAACTCGTCGGGATTGAAGGTGTGCGAACGGATGGTACGGTTGACCTGCGTCAGCCTGATCAGCTGTTCCGCCTGCACGTCGCCGACCAATACGCCGTTTTGAACAAGGTTTACCAAATTCTGCAATGCGAATTGGTCACGGATTTCCTCGACAAACTGGTCTTCAGACATATGGCGTTGCGACAGGTATTGACTCAAAAGGGCATGGCTGAATTTGCCGCCTGCATCGTGAAAATTGGGATCGTCTACAATAATCTGCTTGATTTGTTCGGAAGAAACCGAAATGCCCATCAGCTTCGCGCCCTGTTTCAGGTAGGCGCGTTGAAGCAGGGATTGGAACACCGCATCACGCGAAGGGCTGCCGCCGCCCGCCTGTTCGTTTTGCATGGCGGTGTTAATCGACTGCTCGCTGATTTTTTCGTCGCCCACTTGGACGATGTAGTCGGCGCCCGGATGGGATACCGTGCTGACCCCGAAGCCGACGAAGGTTAATGCAATCAGCCCCAAAAGGACTTGGGCGGGCGTTCTGTATTTTTCGATGGAATGGAACATATTTTAAATCGGGATATAGAATGGGAACGGGAAATTCAAGTCGGGTATTGTAACGGTTTTTATCCCTGTCTGCACGGGGCTTGCCGGTTGAAGATGTCGTCGTAGGTTTCTTCGCTGAAGCCGACGTAAACCCTGCCGCCGAATTCCAATACGGGACGCTTGATCAGGCTCGGCATTTCAGACATCAGTTTGACGGCCTCCGCTGTCGAGGACAGGGCTTTTTGCTGTGTTTCGGCATCGAGTTTGCGCCAGCTTGTCCCGCGTTTGTTGAGCAGGGCTTCCAAAGACACTTGTTCCAGCCACGAGCAGATTTCCGCTTCAGACGGCATCTGTTTTTTGAAGTCCCGAAATTCAAACTCCAAGCCGTATCCAGCAAGCCGGTTTTTGGCTTTTTTGACTGTGTCGCAATTTGGAATGCCGTGAAGGATTATCATTTGGAAACCTTTTGCCTGAAATAATAGAACCGATATTTTACTATAAGTGTCTGAAAATTTGCCCGTCTGTTTCAGACGGCAGTGCGCTTATGTTACAATCCGAAAATTCGAAAAATTTAATCTCTTGTTCAATATAAGGTTTTACCAGTAATGATTTCTACCAACGGCATCACCATGCAGTTCGGCGCGAAGCCGCTGTTTGAAAACGTATCCGTCAAATTCGGCGAAGGCAACCGCTACGGCCTGATTGGCGCGAACGGCTCAGGCAAATCCACCTTCATGAAAATCCTCGGCGGCGATTTGGAACAGACCGCCGGCGAAGTGGCGATTGAAAACGGCGTGCGTTTGGGCAAATTGCGCCAAGACCAGTTTGCCTACGAAGATATGCGTGTGCTGGACGTGGTGATGATGGGGCATACCGAAATGTGGGCGGCGATGACCGAGCGCGATGCAATTTACGCCAATCTCGAAGCCACCGAAGACGACTACATGAAAGCCGCCGAACTGGAAGCCAAGTTCGCCGAATACGACGGCTACACCGCCGAAGCGCGCGCCGCCGAGCTGTTGAGCGGCGTGGGCATCTCCGAAGATTTGCACAATGCGAAAATGGAGGAAGTCTCCCCGGGCTTCAAACTGCGCGTATTGCTGGCGCAGGCGTTGTTCTCCAAACCGGATGTATTGCTCTTGGACGAACCGACCAACAACTTGGACATTAACACCATCCGCTGGCTGGAAGGCGTGCTGAACCAATACGACAGCACCATGATTATCATCAGCCACGACCGCCACTTCCTGAACGAAGTCTGCACGCATATGGCGGATTTGGACTACAACACCATCACCATCTATCCGGGCAACTACGACGACTACATGCTCGCTTCCGCCCAATCGCGCGAGCGCGCCCTGAAAGACAACGCCAAAGCGAAAGAAAAATTGCAGGAATTGCAAGAATTTGTGGCGCGGTTCAGTGCCAACAAATCCAAAGCCCGTCAGGCGACCAGCCGTCTGAAACAGGCCGACAAAATCAAATCGGAAATGGTCGAAGTCAAACCTTCCACCCGTCAAAACCCGTATATCCGTTTTGAAGCCGATGAAAAAGCCAAGCTGCACCGTCAGGCTGTGGAAGTGGAAAAACTGGCGAAACGCTTTGAAACCCAGTTGTTCAAAAACCTGAACTTCATCCTCGAAGCGGGACAACGCCTCGCCATCATCGGTCCGAACGGCGCGGGTAAATCCACCTTGCTGAAACTCCTCGCCGGCGCGTACAACCCCGAATATTCAGACGGCCTGCTGCCGGACGAAGGCAGCATCAAATGGGCGGAAAAAGCCAGCGTCGGCTACTATCCGCAAGACCATGAAAACGACTTCGACGTCGATATGGATTTGAGCGAATGGATGCGCCAATGGGGTCAGGAAGGCGACGACGAACAAGTCATCCGAGGCACTTTGGGCCGCTTGCTCTTCGGCAGCAACGATGTAGTGAAAAAAGTAAAGGTTCTTTCCGGTGGCGAAAAAGGCCGTATGCTTTACGGCAAACTGTTGCTGTTGAAACCCAATGTTTTGGTGATGGACGAACCGACCAACCATATGGACATGGAAAGCATCGAATCCTTGAACATGGCGCTGGAAAAATACAACGGCACGCTGATTTTCGTCTCCCACGACCGTCAGTTCGTTTCCTCCCTGGCAACCCAAATCATCGAATTGGACGGCAAAGGCGGATATGAACACTACTTGGGCGATTACGAAAGCTATCTCGAGAAAAAAGGCATAGCATAACCGCCGGTTGGAACAATGCCGTCTGAAGCCGCTTCAGACGGCATTCTTGATAACTTTGAAACACAAAGTATATGCAGATTTACCTCGTCGGCGGCGCCGTCCGCGATTATCTTTTGGGGCTGCCCGTCAAAGACCGCGATTGGGCGGTAGTCGGCACGGACGCGCAAACGATGCAGGCGCAAGGCTTCCGCCCGGTCGGCAAAGACTTTCCCGTGTTCCTCCATCCCGAAACGCACGAAGAATACGCCCTCGCCCGCACCGAACGCAAAACCGCCAAAGGTTACGCCGGTTTCAGTTTCCACGCCGACAAAGACGTTACGCTCGAGCAGGACTTAATGCGCCGCGACCTGACCATCAACGCGATGGCGCAAGATGCGGACGGCAAGATTATCGACCCTTTCGGCGGACAACGGGATTTGGCGGCGGGTATTTTGCGCCACGTTTCCCCGGCCTTCGCCGAAGACCCCGTCCGCATCCTGCGTACTGCCCGCTTTGCCGCGCGCTACGGATTTGAAATCGCCGAAGAAACCATAAAGCTGATGCGGCAGATGGTAGAAAACGGCGAAGCGGACGCTTTGGTTGCCGAACGTGTCTGGCAAGAGTTGGCGAAAGGTTTGATGGAAAAAAATCCCCGAAGGATGATTGAAGTATTGCGCGAATGCGGTGCGCTCAAAGTTTTGCTGCCTGAGGTCAATGCCCTCTTCGGCGTGCCGCAACGCGCCGACTATCATCCCGAAATCGACAGCGGCATCCATACCCTGATGACGTTACAACGCGCCGCCGATATGGGTCTGACGTTACCCGAGCGCTATGCCGCCCTGCTGCACGATTTGGGCAAAGCCAAAACACCGTCCGACATCCTGCCGCGCCACCACGGACACGACCTCGCCGGCGTCGAACCTGTGCGCGAAGTTAATCATCGGCTGCGTGCGCCGAAACATTGCGCCGAGCTTGCCGAACTGGTCTGCCGCTGGCACATTATTTTCCACCAAGTCGGACAGCTTAAAAGCCGAACCATTCTGAACGTTTTGAAAAAAACCGACGCTTTCAGACGGCCCGAACGCTTTGCCGCCGCCTTAAACGTCTGCATTGCCGATACGCAAGGCCGTCTGAACCGCGAACACACGCCCTACCCTCAACGCGCGCACTGGCTTGCCCTGCTCGAAGCCGCCAATCAGGCGGATTCGGGCAAAATCGCCGCCGAATGCCGCGCGCAGGGAAAAGCGCACCTTATCGCCGAAGAAATCGATCGGGCGCGGCTGACAGAAATTACCCCATTACAAAAAGCGTTTCGAACGGAGCAAGAAAAGACAGAAAAACATTAAAACGCACAATATGGCTACTTTGAGAATTTTGAGGACGATACCCAATCCAAGCTTTGCAACAGCCGCTGCCATATCCGCTATAATTCACTCTTCAGCCATTCCGTTCCCAACATAAAATCATGACCCTACAAACCGATTTATTATCTAAAATCAACAACGAAGATTACCAACGCCTCATTCTCAAACACAGCTCGGAATTTAGCGATGGCGAAATCCGCCTATTGAACGAAATCCTTGAAAAATTCACCTTCGACGTCGTTCAAGCGCAGGCATTGGCGCAGGCGGTAATGCAGCAAGTCCGCTTCGACCCCAACGCCTACCACATCGACAGCGACGACGAAGACACCACCGGCATCTGCCCCCACTGCATCAATCCGCCTATGCCGCCCCTGCGCGACTATCTTGTTTGGCGCGAAACGCGCGGATAAAACGCTTTTGACCGTTATCTTTCCAATGCCGTCTGAAACGCCGCCGACCGTTCGGACGGCATACCCGACAAAGGGAACACTATGCTGCAAACCGACAACCTGACCGCCGCGCAACCGCAACGCATCGTTGCCGCCCAAACCGCCTCCGCACAGGAAGAACTGCTCGAACGCGCCCTCCGCCCCAAAACGCTGGACGACTACATCGGGCAGCATAAAGCCAAAGAGCAGCTCGCCATTTTCATCCAAGCCGCCAAAAAACGCGGCGAAGCACTCGACCACGTTTTGCTTTTCGGCCCGCCCGGACTGGGCAAAACCACCCTTGCCCACATCATCGCCAAAGAGTTGGGCGTGAATTTGCGCCAAACCAGCGGTCCCGTCCTCGAACGCGCAGGCGACCTCGCCGCCCTTTTGACCAACCTTGAACCGCACGACGTATTGTTCATCGACGAAATCCACCGCCTCAGCCCTGTTGTCGAAGAAATCCTCTACCCCGCGCTCGAAGACTACCAGCTCGACATCATGATAGGCGAAGGCCCTGCCGCCCGTTCCGTCAAAATCGACCTTCCACCCTTCACGCTTGTCGGCGCGACCACCCGCGCCGGTATGCTGACCAATCCGTTGCGCGACCGCTTCGGCATCGTCTCCCGCCTCGAGTTTTACGAAAACCGCGACCTTGCCACCATCGTCAGCCGTTCGGCACAACTGTTGCAGCTCGATATGTCCGAAGAAGGCGCGGAAGAAATCGCCAAACGCAGCCGGGGCACGCCGCGCATCGCCAACCGCCTGTTACGCCGCGTGCGCGATTTTGCCGATGTGAAAAACAACGGCACGATCGATGCCGCCGTCGCCGATGCTGCTTTAAGCATGCTGGACGTGGACGCGCAGGGGCTGGACGTGATGGACAGGAAATTTCTCGAAGCCGTTTTGCACAAATTCGGCGGCGGGCCCGTCGGTTTGGACAACGTTGCCGCTGCCATCGGCGAATCTACGGACACCATCGAAGACGTTATCGAACCCTACCTCATCCAACAAGGCTTTTTGCAACGCACCCCGCGCGGCAGGATGGCGACAGAACGCGCCTATCTTCATTTCGGACTGCCGGTTGAAAAATAAACCATGCCGTCTGAAACCGAACCGCCGACCAAAGTCGGACATCATCCCCTTTGTCTGCAACAGCTTCAGACGGCATGTATAGTGGATTAACAAAAACCAGTACGGCGTTGCCTCTCCTTGCCGTACTATTTGTACTGTCTGCGGCTTCGTCGCCTTGTCCTGATTTTTGTTAATCCACTATATTTTTTATCAGGTTTTGTACCCGATCCGTTACATAATGTAGGATTCGCAAAATTCCGTACTGCTCGGAAATTAAGGTTGATAAATGAAAAAGTCAAATGAAATAATAAGATGAAGAAGACTTGACCGACTTGATACTGACAACTACAGTGCCGGCTGATGCGCCGATAGTAACGCCTGAAGAAAAACCGTTTACCATATACTGATATATATTCATTGAAATGAGGTTGTTTGTATGTTTATCGTCGGTATGCTTATGCGTCGCCACATTCGGCGTATAAGCATTGGTATCCACCAAAGCGACCTTGACCGTATCATCCGCCCGGTTCAACTGCCCCTCCAAGAACATCTGGCGGGAAGTATCATAAAGCGTATTAGCCATAACCACTCCAACAAGTTAAAAACACACCCATTAAACCAACCGTATCGGCGGCATTCAACCGCCTAAAAAAAGCCCGAACCGTTTTCAGGTTCGGGATTTCCTCAATGCCCGAAGGCAAAACCGCCGTCCGTCCGCGCATCCGAGTGCCTGTCCGACAGATAATACCGTCTTTCGCCCCCGCAACGGCCGTTGCCGATTCCTCACGCCCGCCATAATGTTTTCCGACTTGATGGCACGCTCCGGATGCTTCCTGTTCCACCACGCCGCGCAACTCGCGCAAAGCCGCCGCGTGCCATGCCGCACCGCCCAATCCGCCCTTGACGGACTCCTTAGCCGTCAAAGCCGCAAATTCAGGCATTCCCTTAGCCGCCGCAACGCCCATTTTCTTTAATACAGCCTTCTCGGCGGCTTTCCTGCCCATATTCAAAATACCGCCGCCAAGCCTCATCGTCGCCTTGTCCACCACACCGACACCTTCGCCCTTATCCCAAGCCACGCCAAGCTCCCTGCGAGCCTGAGACTTACGCCCCTCCTGAATCTTCCGATAATCCATATCCTCAGCCTTCAGTTGGCTGAGTTCCTCTGTATCGCGCGTAAAATCATTCCACGCCATACGCGCCGAACGTGCAGAATTTTTAAACCCGCGCGTCAACGCCCAATCATCGGAAGCCTCTCGCGCATCTTTTTCAGTAAAGCAGCGATACTTCTTCACCCCCCAGCAAGCTGCCCGTGTTCCAACGGATCGTATCTAACCAAATCATTCATTGCCCAACCCTCTTCTCGCCTTTTCCATTCACATACAAGTTACACAAAAAACACATCGACAAACCATTTCTCGGGGCAAATAAAAAGCCACCTGAAGCAAATTTGCTTACAGACGGCATCATTCCGATATTATTCAAACAAAACCGATTTAAAGATTCCCCAAATACTCCAACAAAACCAACCAACGTGTGTGCAGGATATCGCAATGCGCTTTCAAACCCATTGTCGCCTCCTATTTTTGTTCCGTAGCCAAAGTTACACCCGTAATCTCGGCAACCCGCTCTTGCATCAAGCCGTACTTGTGGCGCAATTCCTTCAGGTTGTTTGGCGTGTAACCGATGTTTTCACGGTAATGCAAGAGGTTTTTGAATATATTGCAAGATTCTGATTTATATGGTTTTAAATTTATCCAAGCCCGATAAAAAAGCCACCTGGTTAAATCAGATGGCCTGTATTTTGCGTCCCTAAATTGTCCCAATGTGTTTTAAGTAATTGATTTATTTATTGTTAATGGTGCGACGTAGAGACTAAAATTGAATACTTAAGATTCTGATATTTATATATATTATTTTTAGCAATCATCAAAATACCCCCAAATATACCCCCTATTTGTCAAAGTCAAAATTTTTCGGCGGTGTTTTGTAGCTCTCATGATACACATTTCCCCGCGCTCGGTCGTCTGAAAATTTGGCGGCAATCGGCGGGCGGTCATCTCAAATTATCCCACTTCTTCCAACATTATCCCGATTCAGAAAAAAACGCTATATATACACACAAAGGTGTCGTTACCGTCGTTACCGTCGTTACCGTCGTTACCGCGCCCGCAAACCCTTACGGGGCAAGGCTTTCACGGTAACGACATAAAAAAATCTGTGTCGTTACCTGTCGATACTTACAAATTTTTACACGATAAGTCTATGAAAAGAAAAGGGTAACGACGGTAACGACACGGTAACGACATAAAAAAAGGGGGGGTGTCGTTACCGCTTTTTCTTCCTATTTTATATTTATATTCATGTACTTATATATTGTAAAGTTTTGTGGTAACGACGGTAACGACACTTTTTTGTGTTCCTATATAGGTTTTTTCGGTAAGTACGGCGAGCTGTTTCAGGTGCCGGCATGGCTTGGCGGCAAAATTTGAACGCTAGCGGGGTAAATTTGCGGAATTTGGCGGGTTTCATTATTTTGGTATAGGTAGATATAGGCAGGCAGGAAAATGCCCGCATTTCGCAAATTTGGCGGTTTTATGTTTTAATGTCGTCTGAAATTGACGGGTAAAAACCGCAAACGCAAAAAAGCCCGCCTGAATGTTCGGGCGGGCTTGGTTTATTCGTCGGTATCGGGCGGGGCTTCGCCTATGAGGACATAGAAACGGCTGATTGCGCCTTTCCGTTTCCGTTGGTGCGTCCAGCCCCTTTGATTTTCGGGCTTTTTCAGCCATTGGGCGGCATGTAGGACTTCGCATACTTTCTGTTTGTCGAAGTCTTGGCAGATTTCGGATTCAAAAGTAACGGGAATTATCCAATATTCATCGTCTTCGCCTTCCTGCCGTCTGTATCCTGCATGGTCGCGGTTTACGGTTTGGCTGTTCCAATCGGAAAAGCGCATAGACAGGGCGTTTATATCCATGAATGCCGCTGCCTGTCCGATAATGGCGCGGTCTTCGTATTTGCCGCCGCCCGTCCGTTCGCGCCAGTCTTCAAAGCATTGTTTGATGGCGGCAATTCCGCCGCCTATGGGTAACGGTATCAGGCGGGCGCGGGCGGCAAGTTCCAGCGCGGCGGCGGTGGCGGCTAGGCGTAATGCTACGGTTCGCGCCTGTCCATTCAATGCGGGCAGGGTCTGCATGAAGTCGTCTTGCAAGGCGCGGGCGGTAGCTATGGATTCAGGGGTATTTTGTATCAGTGCAATCAGGGCGCGCCCCAATGTGCCATAGTTTGCTGCTGCTGATTGGTTGATGTGTTCGCTCAATAATGCCCCGCTCTCAAAGTCATGCAACGTGTCGTAAATGCCTAATCCTTTCCCTGCATTGCTGGGGATAGTTGGCAAGCGGGCTGCCTGCCCTGCCTGCCATTTTTCGCCGCCGCGCTCTACGAAGTTTTCAAGCGGCTTTTCCCCTGTGGAAAACAATAAGACTTTCCAGCGGGTCGATTCTCGGTTGCCGCCGTCTTTCGCGCCCTGCACTTTGGATATACCGTTGATAACTGAATAGGCTGTGTGGGCTACTTGGCGGGGGTTTGCCTGCCCGATTTCGTCCAATACAAGCAAGCCGTCATTACGGGCGTTGGCTAAGTTGCTGAATCCGTGTGCCGTGCCTGTCCAAGTCTGCATCAGGGCGGCGGGGTTTCCCCATACGCTCAATGCGGCGCGGGCGGAAGTAGATTTGCCGTCGCGTGAATCGCCGAAAAGATGGAATCCGCCCGCTTCCAATCCTAAAAGCTCAATCAGGGGCGCGGCTAGGGCTGTTCCGACTGCAAGACAAAGGCGGCTGTTTCCTGTCAGATGTTTGCCGATGGCGGCATTCCAGTCGTCCAGCGTTCCCGCTGGGGCATATGCGGCGGCTTGGCTTTTATCGCCGTTGTAAATGGTTTTTGCCTGTCCTTTTGGGGCGTGTTCGGGCTGTATGGTTTCGCCGCTGGGTAAGATGTAGGCGTTGCCATGCCAGCCTGCTTGTGCGGTTACGGTGTATGGGGTGTCCTGCCCGTCAGTTTGTAGGTAGTCTGCCAGTCTTTCGCGCTTGGCTCTGCCCGATAAGACAGTCAAACCGTATGACTGCAAACGCTGCCAGCCTTGATTTGTGCCTATATCGGCGGCAGACAGGGCGGCTTGTTTGGTTTGGCGGGTCAGGCAGTCTCTGTATTCGATAATGCGGTAATGATTGCCGCCGCTGTCTATGCCGCGCCCGATAAGCCGTATCGGGTCGGAAAGCCAAAGCGGGGCGGCTTCGCTCGTGTTGCCGTCTTTATCGGTCTTTATGCCGATAAAGTAAACGCCGTTTTTCGTGCATTCGTAACGAGGTTTAATGGTAAAGGTTTCAAATTCCGACAGCGTATCATTTGCGGGGGCGGCGGTTTGGCTGTCGTTTTTGCTTTGGTGTAGCATGGCAGTATCCTTGAATGGAAAATGTAGCTTTCGGTCGTCTGAATCAGGTTTCAGACGGCTTTTTTGTCTGCTTGGCGGGTGTTGTATTCGTCCAATGCGTCAAATCCCGCCGTATCGCTCTGCCATATGGCGGCGGTCAATCCGTCAAAAATGGCGCGGCGGGCTAGGCTTTCGGCGGCTTTGATTCCCGTCTTGCTGTTGTCGTTGTCAGCGGCGATAAACAGGGCGCGGGCATTTGGCGGATATTGCCAGCGGGTCATCCCGATGGCGGAAAGGGTGGCAACGGCGGGAATACCGAACAAGGCGCGGGCTGCTAGGGCGGTTTCTATGCCCTCCGATACCAAAATCCGCCCGTCCTTATCGGGGGCTGCTAGGGCTACGGCTGCCCCGCGCAATGCTTCGGGGTATCGCGCCCGCATTTTTTTGGCGGGCAAGGCTTCACCCGTTTCGGGGTGGGTTGCGTTCAGTTTGTGCCAGCGGCGCGGGTCGTCTGAATCGGGGGCTAGATAAGTCAGGTGTAAACCCTGAAGATTGCCGCCCGTGTCGGTAACGGCGGCTATCATGGCGGGGTAGTAACCAATCAGCAAAGGGGCGGCGGTGTGTCCGTCAAGGGCGCGTAAGGTGTAAAGGGAAAGGGCGGAATGAAAACGGATTGCGCCGCCTGTCCACTGCCAAGAATCGGGCGGCAAGCCCCGCGTTTGCAGATACAGGCTTACGGGGTCGTTGCCGTCCAGCGGGCGGGCTTCGTACCATGCTTTTAGCAAGGCGGGCTGTTTATCCTGTATCGGAGCGGCGGGTTCTGATGGCAAGGGGCGGCGGGCTTGATATTGCCCCGTCATGCCGTCTGAAAACCCCAAAACGGCGGCTACTTGGCGGGTTGCTTCCTTGAAGTCATATCCAAAAACCAACATCAACAAATCAAAGCCGCTGCCGCCCTGCGGGGTGCATTGATTACAGATAAATCCGCCCGTTCCCCGATGGTCGGTGTAGCGGTAACGGTCTTTGCCGCCGCAATACGGGCAGGGGCAATGGCGGCGCGTATTCAAATAGCGGGGGTCTATGCCTAATGCGGCGTGGATTTCCTGCCAGCGTCCAAATGCGGCGGCTTTGAGGTTGGAAAGGTCGTATTTCATGGCGTTTTGCCTTTCGGGTATATCTACCCCTTGCCAAGCGTAAAAAAGGCGTATCAGGTCGGTCAGAATGCGGTTAGAAATATTTTTTTCGTTTCTTCGGGCTGCAAAAATCCCACCGCTGCCGTTTCAGGCATGGCAAAAGGTCGATTCAATGGATTAAATACAGTTCCAAGAAATGGATTTTTCGAGAAGCTCAGAAGCAAAAGACAAAGTATTGAATAGCTGCTCTTCGTGCTTGTCGCTACCGCGTGAGTAGGTCGCCATTGCTGCCAGCATATCTATTACGCGCTCGATTTGAAGATAGGCGGCTTCGTTCAGGATATAAATATCCTGTTCGCCTTGAAAGAATGATTGCGGGATTTCTGAGTTAGTGAATTCGGGTGTGATGGCTTTTGTGATGACTTTAGTCATGATGTTGTTACCTTTCTAACTGGCTGATATGCCGCCTTTCCGTCCCTACACGGTGGGGCGGCGGGCAAAGGGCAAAGGGTAGGAAACTGGCAGTTAGAACCAGCGGGCATAAAGCCCTCTTTGCCCCTGCCTGCCATTGAAAAAGGTAAAACAGGGGGAATGCAAGATAAGAAAATGCCGCTTTCGGTATTCTGGCTATCGGGTAGCTCTGATACGCTTTGGGCGGCTTACTTGCCTGATTGGTTTCAGCTTCTCACGGCTGTCCGTCCTATTGAAGACGACAGGCGCATTATTGCCCCGCCTTTTGCCGCTGTCAAGCGGTTTGCGCCCCAAATTCTTTGATTGCCGCGTCCAATTCGGCTAATTTCCCCTCTAAATCTTTGATTTCGTTTTGCATATCAATGATTTTTTCTCGGCGTTCGGATACGCTCGGCAAGTCGTCATTGCCCCATTTGTCGCCGATTTTTTCGTTTACCGTCTGCATGATTCGGTCGTGGATGATGTCGGGAAACAAGAAGCAAAGCAGGCTGCGGATGCCGCCCGCCCCGTTTTCCAGTTGGCTGTAAGACAGAAAGTCATAATCGGTTTTCATGCCTGAAAAAAGCCAGCCTGAATAAATATTGGATTCAAGCGATTCCAGCGGGCGGCGGTTGTAACGGTCAAATTCCAAGCCGTTGCCGTCTGAATTGGGTTTTGTCTGTTCAAGGGCGGAAACAAGGCGGCTTGCGCTCTGCTCCGATTGCGCCTTGATGTGTTCTTTTAAAATCAGACTAAAATCAGCACGGGAAACGGGCATATCGCGCAAACGCTTGATTTCTGCTTTCAGTTTGCCGATTTCGGCGGCGGTATTTTCGCGCTCTGTTTGAATTTGGGCGGCTTGTGCTTTAAAAGTATTTACGACAGATTTTGCGGTATCAATTACAGTCATTTCATTGTCCTTTATCGGTAGTTCGTCAGGTGTAAACAGGCTCTTACGGCGGAGGCATAGTCGGTTTGCGGGTGTTCCTGCATATAGGCGCGGGCGTATGCGTCCAGTCGGTGTGCTTCTCTCGGATATTCAAGCTCGGAAAACTGGCATATTTCGGTTTCAAATGTGATGTATCCCGCCTGCCCTGCACCAAAATCCAGCGCGTCCATGCCTTTAACGGCGGGATGGTTCAAAAAGGCAACGTGATTCAGTTTCAAGCCGCCGCCCTTCAATAAGTCGAAACCTGCCGAACAGTGCTTATAAACGCCGCGTCGTATTAGGTCGGTCAGTTCGTCGGTTGAATACGCTTCTGCGTATAGTTTGCCGTCTGAAAAGGTCAATTCAGTAACCAAGCCCAAAGGCTTTGGCGGGGTTTTCAACATGGACGGATGCCCGATGAACAGGGGCGCGCTTTTGCCCTTTGCCGCTTTTCGGCGGTTGTACTCGTCAGCTACGGCTTGCAGCTTTTCGCTGCTAAAAATATGTTTCGTGCCGCGTGAATCGGTATGCGTTCCGACTTTTGAAATTTGAAAACGCTTGATTTCAAGATTCATTTTTTGCCTTTCTCAAAATCACATAAACCGACTGCATGGAAATTCCGTATTTGCGGGCGATTTCCCCCACGGTTATCAAGCCGCTTTTGTATTCTTCGATAATGGTCAGGTTTCTCTCTTCAATATCTTCTTTTTTGCACTGTTTGAAATAGACAAGCTGCCCGCCGAACTCAAAAGATATATGGTCGGAAACGGCAATAGCGGCGCGGTGTGCGGGCTGAATTTATGCCCAAATTCTTCAATACTTCGGCGCATTTGTCGGAAATTGTGCTTAAAATTTCATCGCCGCTGATTGTTGTTCTTTTGTCCATGTCATGCCCCTGTTTCAATACTCAATACTTCGCCGCCTGATACAGTTTTGATACCGTCTATCGGTGTTTTCAGTTTGCCGATTTCGGCAATGATGGCGGATTTGTTCAATTCTTCTTTTACACGGATAAAGCGGCTCAAGCGGCGGCGTTTCAGGGCGGCAATGATGGTTTCCGTATCGCCCGTGATTTCCAGCTTGTCAGGCTGTTTGCGCCATTTCAGACGACCTTTGCCGATAGAGGCGGTCTTGGTTTTGCCGTTGGCGGTCAGTTCGTCGCGGTGGGCGGCGGCATAGTCGGCAAGCGCGGCGCGGATAGCGGTTTGTTCGCTTGCCAGCGGCTCAATATCAGCGGCGTATTTGTCGGTCAATGCCTGAATCTTGGCTTTGTGCTTGGCTTCTTTAGCGGCTTGTTGCTGTTCCAGCTTTGCCAAGCGGCTGAATGCGGCTTCTGCTTCTTTCATGGTCTGATAAGCGGTCTTCATGCTGCTGCTCCTGTATCTTTGCGCTGGGCGGCGCATTTTTCGATGTATGCCGTGATTTCGCTCTCAATCCAGCCCGTAACGTTATCTGATATTTTGACGGGCTGAGGAAAATCGGGGCGGTAATGGCGGCTTTTGGGGTTTGCCTTATTCCAAAGTGTCGCGGTAGATATACCCAATTTTTCCGCCGCTGCTTTGGCTCTCAAAATCCTGCTTGTATCGTTCATATTTAAACTTCCTTGCTTTCAGATAGATTGAATTAGACGACAAGCGAATAAGATAACAACATTAAGCCGTGTTAAAAAGTCGATAACTTATTGAAAAAGTGCAACAACGTTTCACTTTTAGCGAAATATTTCAAAATATTTCAATAAAAAAAAGTGCAACAATGTTGCACTTTTTTTCAGAAAACACGAAAGAATAACGGACAGGCTGTTATTTTTTTATATGCCAATTTTTACAAGCATTAAAAACATTCTTCTAAAACTGTTGTTATGTAAATTATGTAAATGTTAGTTAACTTGTATTTTGAACGATTCTATGTGAATTTATTTCATCTTATGAATTTTTATCGTTATTTGGGAGATTTTCTATGAAAATTTCCGCCGCCATCTGTCGTGAAGATTTTCGGCAACGGCGGCGAAAAAATACGTTAATTCCGCGTACCGTCCTCAATCAATCTTAATGCTTGGCGGTATCGTTCTCGCAAAAAATCACTATACCACTGCATAAACTCTTTGCGCTCGTTCAGATAATCGGCGCGGTTGTAGGCGGCGCGGATTTTGTTGTTTTCAATATGGGCAAGCTGTCGCTCTATCGCGTCAGGGTTGAAGCCTTGCTCATTCAAAACGCTGCTTGCAAGGGAACGGAAACCATGCGGGGTTACTCTACCTTTGTAGCCCATGCGCTCAATGATACGACCTATTGTTGCGTCGCTGATAAAACCGTCCGTCTTGGTTCTACTGGGAAACAGAAACGGCGTATTACCAGTAAGCTCTTTCAGTTCTGCCAAAAGTTCAAGCGTCCAATCAGCCATCGGCACGGCATGGGGCGGTTTCGGCGCGGTCTTTTCGTGCTTCATACGCTGGGCGGGAACTGTCCACATTGCCGCGTCAAAGTCTATTTCATTCCATTGCCCGCCCCTTAGTTCCGTGCTTCGTAAAAAGGTCAGCATATTCAAAATCCGGGCTATTCTGTTTTGCGGCTCAATCTCTGCCAGTATCAGGCGGCGGAAAAACTCGGTCAGTTCTTCACGGGGCAAAGCTGGGCGATGGTCGGTCTGCTTAGCGGGGATGTATTTCCGCAATGAATAGGCGGGGTTGGTTTCCACAATCTCAAGCATGACAGCATAATCAAATATTGCGCCCGTCCATTCCCTGATTTTTTCGGCGGTATTGTTCACGCCACGCACCATTACGCCGTCAAGAACCGCTTTAATATCGCTTACACTGACTTCCTGAATCGGCATTGCGCCGATAACGGGGAAAACGTCCGTTTCAAAATATCTCAACACGCGGGCGGCGTGGTTTTCTTTCCAGCGGGTCAGGTTGTCGGTATGCCATCGGCGGGCGATTGATTCAAAAGTATTTAGGGCGGCGGCTTGCCGTTCGCGCTTTTCCTGTTGCTTGGCTTCGCTGGGGTCTTGCCCCGATACAAGCAAGCGGCGGGCATTCTCGGCAGCGGTGCGGGCTTCTGCTAGTGATACAGTCGGATATTTTCCGATAGTTAGTGTTTTCTCTTTGCCGTCTATACGGTATTTCAAACGGAAAACTTTCCCGCCTGCTGGGGTAACTTCAAGATACAATCCGCCGCCGTCAAACAGCTTGGTCTTTTTCCCTGTTTCGGCGGGCTTGGCATTTTTGATTTGTCGGTCATTCAGCGGCATGGTGGGGGTATGTTTTAGGGGGTATTTTCAGATACCCCGAATCATACCCCCTGATTTTAGTTGATTCAATTAGATTAAATTAGACGGCGTTATGCAGCCAAAAAGAAAACAACGGGGTATAAAGAAGCCTGAAACCCTTGCATTTACAAGGATTGGTTAATGGCGTTAGACGGGATTAAATGAAAAAAAACGCTTAGAATTTCTAAGCGTTTTTGTATGTTGGTGCGGACGGAGAGACTCGAACTCTCACACCTCTCGGCGCCAGAACCTAAATCTGGTGCGTCTACCAATTTCGCCACGTCCGCATGGGAATTGGATGATTATACAGATTTTGTTTTTTTGTGCAAGGTTTTCGGCGGGGCTGTTGATGGCTTGGGGTTTAGGGCGGTAAAATCTGTTTTTCGTCCGCCTGCTATCGGAATCCGGCGGTTTTTTGTTTTTGTTGACGGAATTTTGGTATGCCTGCTGCTTTGATTAAGGATTTTCTGCTGACTCAGGGTTTGAAGCTGCCGCTTGACGAGGTTCGGGCGGCGTATCTGACGGTGCAGACGGTAATGGATATGGGGACGGCTTCGATTGACCGTTCGGTTTTGTGGCGTGAGCATGAGGATTGGAGGCTTGCCGATTATTTGGAGCAAAACAGTGGAAATGAGGAAGGTCTGAAACGGCTTTTTATGGCTCTGGATTCGGTATTTTCGCGCTGTGAAGGCGTGCGCGCCGCAGCCGTTTATGCCCTAATGCCGTCTGAAAACGCCGCCTTTCAGCTGGTTTGCCTGTCCCAACAGGGAGAAGGTTTGGAAAACATATGGGAGCTGGATGAAAATGTTGCCGATGTTTCGCTTGCCTGCCGTTGCGCGCAAAGCGGCTGGATGAATATTGCTTCGGATGTAGCCCGCTGGTTGGAATTGGGAGAGCTTTCCGGCGAACGCAACCGGCATTCGGCGGCGCAGCTTTCCATTCCCGTTTGTACAGAGAGCGGCGGCGTGCTGGGCGTGGTTCACGTCGAATTTGAAAAAGCCGGTTGTACGGATGAGGCGGCGCAGGCGGAATGGGTGGCTCTTGCCTTGGCGTTGTCCGAACCTTTGAAGCAGCTTTTGGGCATCACTGCCGCAGAAGGAGATGAAAATGTCTGAATTATTAAACTATGTCGCTTCCTGCCGCCTGCCGACCGAATGGGGCGTATTTACGATGCACGGTTTTGAAGAGGCAAACGGGCAGGAACACATCGCGCTGACCGTCGGAGATTTTTCAGACGGCAATCCGGTGTTGACGCGCATCCACTCCGAATGTCTGACGGGCGACGCGCTGTTCTCGAGAAAATGCGACTGCGGGCCGCAACTGGAAGCGGCAATGAAGGCTGTTCAGGCGGAAGGGCGCGGCATCATCGTCTATCTGCGTCAGGAAGGGCGCGGCATCGGGCTGATCAATAAAATTCGCGCCTATCATTTGCAGGATCAGGGTATGGATACGGTTGAGGCGAACGTGGCACTCGGTCTGCCCGTCGATGCCCGCGATTTCCGTTTGGCGCAATCTATCTACGAATATCTGGGCATCCGCTCGATCAAATTGCTGACCAACAATCCCGAAAAAATCCAAACGCTTAAAGATGCGGGAATCAATGTGGTCGAACGCATCCCCCTGCACGTCGGGGAAAACCTTGAAAACAAACGTTATCTCCAAACCAAGGCGGACAAGCTGGGACATTTGATGTCGGAATAGGCAAAGGTGCAGGAAACGGGCATCCTGCGCCGCCTTTCGGGAAACAGGTTTCCCATACCTTGATAAAGCAATAAGTTTTATAGTGGATTAAATTTAAACCAGTACAGCGTTGCCTCGCCTTGCCGTACTATTTGTACTGTCTGCGGCTTCGTCGCCTTGTCCTGATTTAAATTTAATCCACTATATAAAGTTACAGGGTGCGGATGCAAACGCATTGCGGGCGCGGGTTTGAGGCATACGCGCAAACATCTTAATATAATGGATTGATATTTATGATTTTCTCCATCATCGTCCCTATTTACAATGTGGAAAAATACCTCCGCTGCTGCGTGGATTCCGTGCTTGCCGAAAATTTTGCCGATTATGAAATGATTTTGGTCGATGACGGTTCGCCGGACGGCTGCGGGAAGATTTGCGACGAATATGCAGGCAAATATCCGCATATAAAAGTTATTCATAAAGAAAACGGCGGGCTGTCGGATGCCCGCAACGCCGGTATCCGGGCGGCAAAAGGCGATTACCTGATCTTTTTGGACAGCGACGACTATTGGGCCGATACCAACCGTTCAAAAAACGCGGGGGGGGGATTCTCTTTGATTTACAACAACTTGCAGATAAAAAGATTGATTTGATCCTGCACCCTTCGTCCTTCAATTACCGCGACATCTCCAAAGGGGAGGACTTTTCGGATAATGATTTTGTCCGCCATTTTGAAATGCTGGTGGAGGGGCGGTACTATATCTCCAACGCGTGGACAAAGATTGTCAGGCGGGAAATAATCATCAAAAACAATCTGTTTTTCCCAAAAGGATACATTCACGAGGATTTCCCGTACAGTTTGCAATTGGCGCGTTTTATCAAGACTTTTGCCTTTTACGATAACCCTTTTTACCAGTACCGCGTTCTCGGCGGCTCTATCAGCCACAACATCAAATACAAAAATTTCAGCGATATGCTGACGCATCTCGACCGGGGTGTGGATTTTTTAGTCGAAAACAAGAATTCCCCCATCTACGGCGGTTTGCAAAAATTTGTCTTCGACAATATCGGCTATCTGAGGTCTATATTGGTAAGGCTTTATTTTTCCAAAAACATTATCGTCATCTACCAGAAATATTTTTCATTTAAAGAAAAATGCAGAAAGATATTCGGCGCGAAGGCAATCCGTCCGGTTTTTATCGGGAAGGCGGCATTCATCATAGGATTGCCGGTATTGCGCCTGCTCGTACCGCCTATGCTGTATCCGGCAATCAAGGCTTTTTATCAGAAATTTTTTCGGAATAACCCTCCGGAAACCCCATAATCAGAAGCGGGCGGGAAGAAACAGCCGCCCCGCCGGCGGGGTTGCGGCAATGCCGTCTGAAGCCACGAATCCAGCTTCAGACGGCATCTGTTTACCAAAAAGCAAATAATTCGGTTTAGCGAAAAAAACAGATTTGCTTTTTGGTAAATACGCGATTACAATCCGTTGCATTCGGTTTCCGCAAAAGGAAAAACAATGACCAACACAGCCGACCTGCGCCGCCACAACCTGCGGCAGTGGATAGAAAAATACTACGGCGGTTTGCAAACCCGTTTTGCCGAAGCCGTCTGCCTCAATACGGGCGAGCTCTCCGCCCTCTTAAAAAACAAATCCTTCGGCGAGAAAAAAGCCAGAAAAATCGAACAGGCGGCGAACATGCCCACCATGTGGCTGGATCAGGCAAACCCTGCCGCCCAAATCGACCATCAAGAAAGGCGCACCATGTCCCATATCTCCACCATCCCCGAAATCCTAGCCGACATCAAAGCTGGCAAAATGGTCATCATCACCGATGCCGAAGACCGCGAAAACGAAGGCGACCTGCTGATGGCGGCGCAATTCGTTACCCCCGAAGCCATCAACTTTATGATTAAAAACGCGCGCGGCTTGGTCTGCCTGCCGATGGCTGGCGAAATGGTCGAAAAACTCGGCCTGCCCATGATGACCCAGAAAAACGGCGCGCAATACGGCACCAACTTTACCGTCTCCATCGAAGCCGCACACGGCATTACCACCGGCATTTCCGCCGCCGACCGCGCACTGACTATTCAAACTGCCGTTTCCCCGACCGCCAAACCCGAAGACATCGTCCAACCCGGTCATATCTTCCCGCTTCGCGCCCAAAAAGGTGGCGTACTCGTCCGTGCCGGACACACCGAAGCCGGTGTCGATCTGGCGCAAATGAACGGGCTTATCCCTGCCGCCGTCATCTGCGAAATCATCAACGACGACGGCACCATGGCGCGTATGCCCGAGCTGATGAAGTTTGCCGAAGAACACAAGCTCAAAATTGGCACGATTGCCGACCTCATCGAATACCGCAGCCGTACCGAAAGCCTGCTTGAAGACATGGGCAACGCACCCGTACAAACCCCGTGGGGCGAGTTCCAACAACACGTTTACGTGGACAAGCTCTCCGGCGAAACCCACCTCGCCCTCGTCAAAGGCACGCCCTCTGCCGACGAAGAAACCCTCGTCCGCGTCCACGAACCCTTCAGCGTCATGGACTTCATCCAAGCCAACCCGCGTCATTCATGGTCGCTGCCCAAAGCACTCGAGCGCATCCAACAAGCCGAAAGCGGCGTAGTCATCCTTCTGCACCGCACCGAAGACGGCGCCGCCCTGCTCGACCGCACCCTGCCCAAAGGCGCAAACCAAGCCTACAAATGGGACAGCAAAAGCTACGGCATTGGCGCGCAAATCCTCGCCGGCCTCAATGTTAAAAAACTGCGCGTATTGGGTCAGCCCTCGTCCTTTACCGGCTTGACCGGCTTCGGTTTGGAAGTCGTCGGTTTTGAAGAAGCGGAAAACAGATAAACCCGTCCGTCCTATCAAAAGGTCGTCTGAAATCCGAATTCCGGTTTTCAGACGACCTTTTGCTATAAATTATCTGATTCGGCCAGAACCTCCCATAAAAGTCATTATTATAGTTTATTCTAAATAAAAATAATAATATAATAAATTAAGAATAATTTAAGAGTAATTTTTATTGCATTAAAAAATAGAAATGTAACATAATACTAAC
>NZ_CAUIXH010000024.1:0-27989 GCF_962707005.1 Neisseria basseii
AAGCACGCCGGAGCCCGTCCCGATATCGAATGCCGTCTGAAAACCCGTTGACGGCGCATGGGCAAGCAGGTTGAGATACTCGCCGCGCAACGGCGAAAATACGCCGAAAGGAACGTGTATGCTGCCACCGAGCTGCGGAACGGCAACCCCTTTCTTATGCCACTCGTGCGCACCCATAAACCCCAGCAGCAGATTGAGCGGCAGGAAAAACGGTTTGCCGTCCGCCTCTCCGTACACGTCGAGCAAAGCGGCGCGTATATCGGGCGCGCGTTTGTTGTCCAACACAAAACCGGGGCGTATTTCAACGGCAAGCATATTCAGAATACGGCTCTGTTGCGCCTGCTTCATACGGTGGGCGTGGAAAAGGGCGGCGATGTCCGCATCGGAACGGACGGCGGCAGGTTTGCGGACCTTCTTCTTCATTGCCGAAAGCACCTGTTTGGCATTGTGGAAATCGCCCTGCCAGACAGTTGCAATATTTTGATAGGCAGTCTTCAAAATGCCGTCTGCACCGCTTTCGCGGACATAATGCCAACCTTTGGGCGGCTTTTGTAGACTTTCGTTGCGCCATTCGAACCCGTTATCGGGAAAAATAAAAGAAGACATGGGATACCTGCGTCATGTTTTGAAAATAGGGCGGCAGAACCGTAAACCATACGGATGGTACAGCAAGGAGCGGCAACACAGAACTGTTTTTTGTTCCCGCCTTGTCTTTCCAAGCCCATGCCGTCTGAAGCCGTAATGTTTCAGACGACATCGCATCAAACTCCATAAATAAACCGCGTATGCTTGAAATAATGCTTTCAACCCCAATTTACGCGGCAATCCGTATTCTGTCAGACACAAGAGAGTACCTATGACACAAAAAGAAAAGCATTTTGAGGAATATGCCGCCTTGGCAACCCTTCCTTTGCGGGATGTCGTCGTTTACCCGCATATGGTTCTGCCGCTGTTCGTCGGCAGGGAAAAGTCCATCGCCGCACTGGAAAACGCCATTACCCGCGAGGAACCGGTTTTCCTGTTGGCGCAAACCGATGCCGCAGTGGAAAACCCCTCCGCCGCAGACCTGTATCAAACCGGTACGGTCGCACAAGTCCTGCAAGTGTTGAAACTGCCCGACGGCACGGTAAAAGTATTGGTCGAAGGTCTGTATCGCGGACGCGTCCTCACCATCGAAGACACCGGCGGGCTTTTCGTTTCCCATATAGAGGCGGTCGTGGAAGAAGACACGGGCGGCAATACCGACCTCGAAGCTGTGCGCCGCACCCTTTTGGCGCAGTTTGAACAATACGCCAAACTCAATAAAAAAATCCCTGCCGAAATCATCGGCAGCATCAACGGCATTGCCGACAACAGCCGGTTAACCGATACGGTCGCGGCGCATTTGCAGTTGAAACTGGCGCAACGCCAACAGATTTTGGAAATTCCCGAAATCGGCAAACGGATGGAATTCCTGCTGGCACAGCTGGAATCCGAACTCGACATCATGCAGGCCGAAAAACGCATACGCGGACGCGTCAAACGCCAAATGGAAAAATCCCAACGCGAATATTATCTGAACGAACAGATTAAAGCGATACACAAAGAATTGGGCGAAGAAGACGAAAACGGCGAACTGGATGCCTTGGAAGCAGGCATCAAAAAGGCGGGTATGACCAAAGAAGCGGAAGAAAAATGCCTGTCCGAACTGAAAAAACTCAAAATGATGCCGCCGATGTCTGCCGAATCCACCGTCGTACGCAACTACATCGACACCCTGCTCGAACTGCCGTGGAAGAAAAAATCCCGCGTCAGCAAAGACATCGCCAAAGCCGGACTGGTGCTGGATGCTGACCACTACGGCCTGGAAAAAGTCAAAGAACGGATTTTGGAATACCTCGCCGTCCAAAAACGCATGGACAAACTCAAAGGTCCGATTCTGTGCTTGGTCGGCCCTCCGGGCGTGGGCAAGACCTCTTTGGGCGAATCCATCGCCAAAGCGACGGGGCGAAAATATGTCCGTATGGCCTTGGGCGGCGTGCGCGACGAAAGCGAAATCCGAGGACACCGCCGCACCTATATCGGCTCTATGCCCGGTAAGATTTTGCAGAATATGGCAAAAGCCGGCGTAAAAAACCCGTTGTTCCTGCTCGACGAAATCGACAAATTAGGCAGCGACTTCCGGGGCGATCCCGCCAGTGCGTTGCTTGAAGTACTCGATCCCGAACAAAACAACAAGTTCGCCGATCATTATGCCGAAGTAGATTACGATTTGAGCAATGTGATGTTTATTGCGACTTCAAACAGCCTGAATATCCCGACCCCGCTGCTCGACCGTATGGAAATCATCCGTCTTTCGGGCTATACCGAAGACGAAAAAATCAATATCGCGATGCAGTACCTCGTGCCGAAGCAAATGAAGCACAACGGCGTGAAAGAAGGTGAATTGGCAATCGAAGAAAGCGTGGTGCGCGATATTATCCGTTATTACACCCGCGAGGCGGGCGTGCGTTCGCTCGACCGCGAGATTGCCAAAATCTGCCGCAAGGTGGTGATGCAGATTACCTTGGACGAAGACTCAAAAACCAAAAAAACCGGAAAAGCCAAGCCTAGGGCGGTTAAAGTAAACGAGAAAAATCTGCACGACTATTTGGGTGTGCGCCGCTTCGATTACGGCGTTGCCGAAAGCGAAAACCGCGTCGGGCAGGTAACCGGTTTGGCGTGGACGGAAGTCGGCGGCGAACTGCTGACCGTCGAAGCCGCAGCCTTGCCGGGCAAGGGCGTGATCCAGTGTACCGGCCAGTTGGGTGATGTGATGAAAGAATCCGTGTCCGCAGCATGGTCTGTTGTCCGTTCCCGTGCAGAATCAGTGGGTTTGGCTCCTGACTTTTACGAGAAAAAAGACATCCATGTTCACGTTCCCGAAGGTGCGACACCGAAAGACGGTCCGAGTGCGGGCATTGCCATGACTTTGGCGATGGTGTCCGCATTCACTAAAATCCCGGTACGTGCCGATGTTGCCATGACGGGCGAAATTACCCTGCGCGGCGAAGTTTTGCCCATCGGCGGTCTGAAGGAAAAACTGTTGGCTGCGCTTCGCGGCGGCATCAAACACGTCCTGATTCCGAAAGACAACGTCAAAGACTTGGAGGAAATCCCTGAAAACGTGAAAATCGGCCTGACCATCCATCCGGTCAAATGGATAGACGAGGTATTGGCTCTGGGTTTGGAAAGCCGGCCTGAGCCTTGGGCAGAACCTTCTGCCGTGGAAGCGGCGGCAGAACCCGCTTCAAAACCGAAACCCCGCAGCAGGGCAATCAAACATTGAAACGCAGGAAATGTGTTGTAAAAATGCGGTTTCGTCCTGAAAGCCTGTAAAATAGGGCGATTCCGTATTTTTTGCTTGACACGGCAATTTCAGAATTGCTATAAAGCGAAAGTTGCTCAAGCAGTACAAACCCCCGAGTATTCGGGCATTTCATCATTTTTTAAGATAGGAAGGGACTGATTGTGAACAAGTCTGAATTGATTGAAACGATTGCTCAAGAAGCCGGCATTTCCAAAGCCGCCGCACAAAAAGCTTTGGATGCCACTACCAATGCAGTAACCAACGCCCTGAAACAAGGCGACACCGTTACTTTGGTCGGTTTCGGTACTTTCTACGTCGGCGAACGTGCAGAACGCCAAGGCCGCAACCCCAAAACCGGCGAGCCTCTGACCATTGCCGCCGCCAAAACGCCTAAATTCCGTGCAGGTAAAGCATTGAAAGACGCACTGTAAACTGTTTTTCAGTAAAAAGCCGATTCCTTGAAGAATCGGCTTTTTGTTTGCCCCGTCAAATCCGGATGGAAAAATGCCGTCTGAAACGCTTTTCCCGTGTTCAGACGGCATTCCGGTTCGGCGGTTCAATCAGCTTTCAAATCAGCAACGCACTGTCTGTCGCGCGCTTCAAACGCGTTTGCACCGCCAAGCAGGTCAAGCTGTTCTTGTGCGCCGAGTTTGCCGAAGGAACTAATCTGTTTCTCGCTCAATCTGTCCAAAGGCTGTTCCCACATACATTTGCAGTAATCGGTGGCGAGGCGGGTATTGTCCGCATCCAAGCCGCGCGCTTTCAAATCGTTCTGCCATTTTTCGGCAAACGGTATGTTTTTCACACAGGACTCGACAATTCTCTGCTTCGCCTGCGGTTTGGACATCGCGCATTGGGAGAGCAGGGCGGTTGAAACGAGCAACGCCAAAATGACCCACGCCCAAATGCGGATGGTGCGGATTTTGGCTTTTGCTTTTTTACGCGCGGCAACCTGCTCTTCCGTCGGCATTTCGTGTTTCGGCTCAGTCATGCAGGCTTTCCATGCGGATCATGGTAATCGGTTTTTCCACGCAATCCAGTGCTTCGATGGCTGCGATTGCCGACTTGATGTGTTTTTCGACCGTGCTGTGGGTCAGAATCACGATTTCGGCAGTGGTTTGATCAATCACGCCTTTTTGAATCAGTGCTTCGATGGAGACATTTTCTTGTGCCAAAAGCGCGGCGATTTGCCCCAGCGTACCCGGCTCGTCTTTGGCTTGGACGCGCAGGTAGTAGCTGCTGGTGATTTCGTCCATAGGCAGGATGGTTTGCGTTTGGACTTGGGCGGGTTGGAACGCCAGATGCGGTACGCGGTGGCCTGTATCGGCCTCGATCAGGCGGGCGATGTCGATGATGTCGGCAACCACGGCGGAAGCGGTCGGCAATGCACCGGCACCTGCGCCGTAATATAAGGTTTCGCCGACCATATCGGCGTTGATGCGCACGGCGTTCATCACGCCGTTGACGTTTGCCAAGAGGCGGCTTTCGGGAATTAGGGTCGGATGGACGCGCAATTCGATGCCTTTGCCGGTTTTGCGGGTGATGCCCAGAAGTTTGATGCGGTAGCCGAGTTCTTCGGCGTATTTGATGTCGCGGCTGTCGAGTTTGCTGATGCCTTCGAGGTAGCAGGCGGAGAAGTTCATCGGCGTGCCGAATGCCAGCGCGCTCATGATGGTGATTTTATGGCCTGCGTCGTTGCCTTCGATGTCGAAGGTCGGGTCGGCTTCGGCGTAGCCCAACGCCTGTGCTTCTTTTAATACGTCGGCAAACGCACTGCCTTTTTCGCGCATTTCGGAGAGGATGAAGTTGCTGGTGCCGTTGATGATGCCGGCGATGGATTTGATTCTGTTTGCCGCCAAACCTTCGCGCAGGGCTTTGATAATCGGAATGCCACCGGCGACTGCCGCTTCAAATTGGACGATGACGTTTTGTTTTTCCGCCAGCGGGAAGATTTCGTTGCCGTATTCGGCAAGCAGTTTTTTGTTGGCGGTAACGATGTGTTTGCCGTTTTCAATGGCTTTCAACACCGCTTCTTTGGCGATGCCCGTGCCGCCGAACAGTTCGACGACGACATCGACATCTTCACGCGCGACCAGATCGAACGGGGCTTTGACGAAGGCGGCGGACGGGCAGGTTTGACGGGCTTTTTCTTCGCTCAAATCGCACACGGCAGAAATACGGATTTCGCGCCCCAAGCGGCGGGAAATTTCCTCCGCGTTGTCCCGCAACACGGCAGCCGTACCGCCGCCGACCGTACCTAAACCTAAAAGACCGATGTTTACTGGCTTCATTGTGTCTCCTTGTAAGCCGACTGAAATGTAAATATTGAAAGACGAAAATATCTGCTGCCGATATAATTGTGCCGCACTTTGAATCAAATGCCGTCTGAAATCAGCAGGCGAATCAGATGAAATCTGCCAATCCTACATGAATTTGTCTGATTTTGCACCCCTCCTGATACAGATAAAGCGGCAACGGAGTAAAAAATGTTGTTTGAAGAAAATCCGATAGACGGACAGTTTGCGGAATATGAATGCGGCGCGGGCGGAATCCGGTTGGCGGGGCAATATTTCGACCGGCCTGTGCTGTTGCGGCAAGGTTCGGCAATGCCCTCGAAATGGCAGTCATTGTCAGAACTGACTCCGGATAATCTGTTGTCTGATGTCAAAGCGGATGATTATCCGGAAATATTGATTATCGGGACGGGCGCGGCGCAGGAGTTTATCCATCCCAAAATCATCGCGGATTTTTCCCGAATCGGAATCGGCGTGGAATGCATGAATACCGATTCGGCATTCAGGACATTGGTTTTCCTGCACTCGGAAGGGCGCAGGGTCTGGGCTTGGCTTCAGCCGTAAATTTCCCGCTTCAGACGGCATCAGCACTTTCTTTCAGGTAAAATACGGGCTTTTTCCGCCCGACGATGTTTCCGTTATGATTGAAATTAAAAACCTCACCCTGCAACGCGGTTTGAAAGTCCTGCTCGACAAGGCTTCAGCCACTGTCAATCCCGGTCAGCGCGTCGGTTTGATCGGCAAAAACGGGACGGGCAAATCCAGCCTGTTTGCCTTAATCAAGGGCGAAATCACTCAAGACGGCGGCGATGTCTCGATTCCGAAAAACTGGCGGATTGCCTCCGTTTCCCAAGAAACGCCCGATTTGGACATTTCCGCTTTGGATTACGTTTTGCAGGGCGATGCCGAGTTACAGACCCTTCAGACGGCATTGGCGCGGGCGGAGGCGGAAAACGACGGTATGAAGCAGGCGGAATACCATGCCAAATTGGAAGAAATCGACGCTTATACCACGCCGGCCCGTGCGGCGAAATTGTTGGACGGACTGGGTTTTTCGCAAGAAGAACACAGCCGTCCCGTCAAATTCTTTTCCGGCGGCTGGCGTATGCGCCTCAATCTCGCCCAAGCCCTGATTTGCCGTGCCGATTTGTTGCTGCTTGACGAACCGACCAACCACTTGGATTTGGAAACCGTCTTGTGGCTGGAAAACCACCTTGCCTCTTTACCTTGCACGCAAATCATCATTTCCCACGACCGCGATTTCCTCAATGCGGCCACCACTCAAACTATCGAATTGTCCCAGCAAAAACTCACGCAATACGGCGGCAATTACGATTTTTACCAAAACGAACGCGCGCAACGTTTGGCGCAGCAACAAGCCGCCTATGTCAAACAGCAGGCGCAAATCAAACATTTGCAATCCTTTATCGACCGCTTCAAAGCCAAAGCCACCAAAGCCGTGCAGGCGCAAAGCCGTATGAAGGCATTGGCAAAACTCGAACGCGTCGCGCCCGCGCATCTGGACAGCGGGTTTTCCTTTGAGTTTTACAATCCCGATCATCTGCCCAATCCTTTGCTGAAGCTGGAACACGCCGATTTGGGTTACGAAGGCAAAACCGTTTTGCACGACATCACCCTATCGTTAGAAAGCGGCACACGTTACGGGTTATTGGGTGTCAACGGCAGCGGTAAATCTACGTTTATTAAAGCCTTGGCAGGCAAAATCGATTTGCTCTCCGGCAGCATCGTCCGTTCTGAAAAACTCAATATCGGCTATTTTGCCCAGCACCAGCTCGACACAATCCGCGCCGACCAAAACCCTGTTTGGCATATTCAGCAGCTTTCTCCCGAAGTACGTGAACAAGAAATCCGAAATTTCCTCGGCGGCTTCAACTTTGCAGGCGATATGGCGTTGCAGAAAACCAAACCCTTTTCCGGCGGGGAAAAAGCACGCCTCGCCCTTGCCATGATTATCTGGCAAAAGCCAAACCTGCTGCTGCTTGACGAGCCGACCAACCATTTAGACTTGGATATGCGCCACGCCTTAACGCTCGCGTTGCAAAGTTTCCAAGGTGCCTTAATCGTCGTATCCCACGACCGCAGCCTGCTTGAAGCCACGACCGACAGCTTCCTCCTGATCGACAAAGGCCGTCTGAAGAACTTCGACGGCGATTTGAATGACTACCGGCAATGGCGTTTGGCACAGGAAAACGCCACAGCCGCACCTGCTGCTTCCGCACAAAGCCAAAATCGCAAAGACACCAAGCGCATCGAAGCGCAAATCCGTCAAGAAAAAGCCCGACGCAGTAAGCCGATACAGCAGAAAATCGACAAAGCCGAAAAAGAAATGGCGCAGCTTTCCGAAATTCAGACGGCATGTGAGGCATTTTTAGCACAAGAAGAAGCTTACTTTGAGGAAAACAAAGAAAAATTGCAGGACACTTTATCCAATCTGGCAAAAGTCAAAACACAGCTTGCCCAAATTGAAGAAACTTGGCTGACTTGCCAAGAAGAATTGGAACGGATTGAAACTGAAATCGAGAAACAGTTTGCCGAGCGATAAAGAAGCGCGGGCAGGGTGCTTATCTTTGCCTGCCAATAACGGTATAATTCGGACGTTACCACCGCCTTTTTACTTTACCGGTATGAACATCAGACTTTTTGCCGCCTTGGTTCTCCTGTCCCTTTCCGGCGCGGCGGCGCAAGCCTCCATATACCATTGCAACTCAAATGGCAAAAGCGTATATACATCAGACCCGTCAGGATCGTGTACCGATGCGGATTTACCTAAAATCAGCAGCCACCAGGGAGGCGAATATCGTCTGAAAATTAAAAAACTTAGTCAAGAAGCCAAAATACACACAGGAAACAAAAAGAAAAACAAAAAACCTGCCGGGAAAAAGAACAGACAGGCTGCCAAAGCCCCGAAGGAAAATCAAAAACAAACAACCGAAAAGAAAAGTCCATAAAACGCCAAGAAAACCTTACAAAAAATCCCCCAAAAATCAAATTATTATCCGAGTATCAAACACATTATGAAATCAAAACTCCCCTTAATCCTAATCAACCTTTCCCTGATTTCAAGCCCATTGGGTGCGAATGCGGCCAAAATCTATACCTGCACAATCAACGGAGAAACCGTTTACACCACCAAGCCGTCTAAAAGCTGCCACTCAACCGATTTGCCCCCAATCGGCAACTACAGCAGCGAACGCTATATCCCACCCCAAACTCCCGAACCGGCACCATCACCGTCAAACGGCGGACAGGCTGTCAAATATAAAGCCCCGGTCAAAACAGTATCCAAGCCGGCAAAATCCAATACACCGCCGCCTCAACAAGCACCTGTAAACAACAGCAGACGTTCCATTCTAGAAACAGAATTGAGCAACGAACGCAAAGCATTGGTTGAGGCCCAAAAAATGTTATCACAAGCACGTTTGGCAAAAGGCGGCAACATCAACCATCAAGAAATCAACGCATTGCAAAGCAATGTTTTGGACAGACAGCAAAATATCCAAGCCCTGCAAAGGGAATTGGGGCGTATGTAAAGCCGTGTTTTCAAATCGACCGTTCCAAGGATTTGACAGAAGAAATGATGAAAAAGTAAGAGAATTTTTGGGATAAGTCGGGCGATTTACTGTTTGCACCCGTTAATATAATGTTTTGGATTAAAAAAGTATGGGCGGCATATTTATGTGTCTGCTGCCTGTATATCATATTGAAGGTCAACTTTCAAAACACATATAGCTGTTTCCGATAGTTCGCATAATGTATATTATGTTAAATTTATAATAGACTGAATAGATATTTTTACAAATCTATTCAAACCCATTCAGAACTCAGCCACTTATATTAGGGAAATTTCTCAATGGCGGCAACAAAAAAAAGTCAGTCAAGTCATCGCCAGACTAGAAGAGACCGCACAAATAAAACTCTATGATGAGTTTAAACGCTGCGGCATAATTTAATCCTCCCCCTATTACTACACAAAAGGATGAAAAATGAAGAATCTGATTCTTGCTGTCGTTATCGCTGCCGGCTTGGTGGGATGTGTGGCGGCACTTGAGCCTAGTCAGCAACAGTTGGCGGCTGCCAAACAAGCCTTTTCAATCAGCTCTCTGACCCAACAATACGCAGGATCTTTATGTGTCCGTTCGTGCCAAATCAATGTTTTGGTGAAGCCTTGAATTTTAAGAGGCGGTTCAAAGCGTTTGAGATTGGGCAAATTGGCAATCAAACGCTCAGGCACGACTGCCAGTAAATCGCTTTGCGCCAATAATTCAGGCAAAATAATAAAGTTTTGTACCGACAGGCTGACATTTCTTTGTAGTCCCATCGCTTGCAGGGCTTGGTCGGTAACACCGCTGAAGCTGCCGCCATGATAAGAAATCAAGGCTTGTTCTAACTGGCAAAACTGCTCAAGGGTAAGTTCTGATCGCTGGGCTATTGGATGATCGTGGCGAACGGCACAGATATAGCGTTCATCATACAAATTTTTTGCATGAATATCAGGTGCTTGGAAGTCCGGTGTGACTAACGCAAAGTCGATTTGTCGCTGTTCCAGTTGATTTTGTACGAGGCTTTCGTTAATCGCCAGCACCGCTACTTTGATTTTCGGCGCTTGGATTTTCAGCAAATGCAGAAACGGCACAATCACGGCGCGCATTGCATAATCGGTGCAGGCGATGCGTACGGTTAATTCTGCCGTTGTCGGATCAAACTGCGGCGGATGTAATAACTGCTCCACCTCGTTCAGCACCTTTTCACTTGCGGGGCAAGTTCTAAAGCCCGATTGGTCGGCACTACGCCCCGTTGCACTCGTACAAACAGCGGATCATCAAAATTGTCGCGCAATCTTGTCAGCACGCCGCTCATTGCCGGTTGCGTAATCGCCAAACGCTCGGCGGCTTTGCTTACGTTACGCTCGTCCATCAATACCGAAAAGGCTTTCAATAAGTTCAAATCAAGAGTTTGTAAGGATTTCATTTTTAGCTCGCTTTATTCTTCTAATATCATTTTATCTGATATTAACTATTTATAATAGCAATTTCACTTATATCTAGCCCGACCCTATAATGCCTCCCATAGCAAAACGCGACTAACCATTAACAAAGAGGACTTTACTATGAAAACTTATTCACAACCAGCAATCATTTGGCCAGAAAAATATATTCCGGGCGAAACCGACAACTACGTTTCTAATGAAGTGATTATAAAAGGCTTAAGCGTGGCGGATGTGCTGCCTTATTTAGCGGATACCAAAGCATGGGGCACTTATTATCACAATGCGGAAAATATCGTGGTGGGCGACGGTTCAACCACTAAGCTTTCAGCGGATGCCGATTTTGTGTTTGATACTTTCGGCTTTTACGTTACCTGCAAAGTAGAAGAATTCGATATCAGCGAAGATGGCAATCTTGTCCGCCTTGCATGGTCCGGCACGTTTGGCGAAGGCGAAGATTTCAGCGATGTGTATCACGCTTGGATTTTAGAAAACCTGCCGAACAACCGCGTGCGTGTCTTAACCGAAGAAAGCCAAATCGGCAAACTCGCCAAAGGCTTGGCAGAAACTGTGCCAAATCCAATGGTAAACGGCCATCAAGCATGGTTGGACGGTTTAACAAAAGCAGCGAAAAATAAAGCGGCTTATTAAAAGTGCAGTGGGATTTTACGTCAAAAGTAAAATCCCGCTTTTCTAAGGAGACTAGAATGAAATTGAAACAACTTTTCGCAATGGCTTGTCTTGGCAGGCACACAACCAAAGCGAACATTTCAAACGCTTTGCCCAAGCTACATCGATAATTTTCGCCTAATTTTTCCAAGATATACTCAATCCTGTTAAAACAAGCCCCGGCTGTTTTATATTTTCATTTCACAAAGAACACTACCATGAAAAATATTAAATTTACCTTATTTGCCTTTTTAGCCGGCATATCTGCTTTATGGCTGTTTGCCACACCGTTTCCAGACAAGTGGGGCGTATTTCCCATACGCAACCTATTATTACAGTTCACTGGCAGCATCAGCATACTGGCTATGAGTGCCTGTATGACTCTTGCAGCACGTCCAAAAATGTTGGAAGGGCTATTTGGCGGATTGGATAAAATGTATCGTCTGCACAAATGGTTGGGCATCATTGCCCTTTCAGGCAGCATCCTGCATTGGACCAGCACACAATTTCCTAAATGGCTTATCACACTTGGTGTTATTGAGGGAAAACGTCCGCAACGCCCACTGCTGCCAGATCTCTTAACGTTAAAAGATTGGCTGCTTACTCAACGCCATTTTGCTGAAGAAGTGGGTGAGGTTGCTTTTTACGCCGTCGGCGTCCTATTGCTTATCGCGCTGATAAAGCTGATTCCCTACCGCTGGTTTGCCAGACTTCACATCTTAATTGTCCCTGTCTATCTTGCGTTCGTTTGGCACGCCATTGTATTGGCAAACTTTGCTTACTGGTCTCAACCGCTCGGTTGGTTGCTGGCTGCCGCCCTATTCTTCGGCAGTATTTGTTCGCTCCTCGCTCTCTTTAAATGCATTGGCAAACCGCAAACCGCGACAGTAGCCGCCATAAACCAAAACGGCTCCCTGCTTTCACTTACCCTGAATGCACCGAAATGGCAGGGACACCGTGCCGGCCAATTCCTCTTTTGCGCGCACACGGAGAAAGCCATCCGTTTACCATCGCCTCTGACTGGAATCCTGAAAACCAACAAATCAATCTTATCATCAAAGACTTGGGAGACTACACCCATCGCCTGCCCCAACGCTTGAACATCGGTGATACCGTTCAAATTGACGGTGCATACGGCCGCTTCAATTTTTCAGATAAAAATGCACAGATTTGGGTGAGCAACGGTATTGGTTTTACGCCTTTCCTTGCAAGACTCAAAGAATTAGCCAAACAACCTTCCAATCAACCGATTGACTGGTTTCATGCCGATAGAAATTTATCTACGGAACTAATCGGTCAATGGAAAGCGTTGGCTGAACAAGCAAATGTTGCGTTCCACTATATTCCTTCCGAAACCCAAAGATTGTCCGCCAATCATATTGCACAAAGCGTTCGGAATAGTGAAGCCCGCAGCCTATGGCTTTGCAGCAGTCGAAGCTTTACAAGCGGTATTGCAGGAAACCTTAAGACACGCTCATTGCATCAAGAGCTGTTCGAATTCCGCTAAATGAACCCGATACGCAAACTTTGACGCTCGAATGCCGTCTGAACCCTGGGATTCAGACGGTTTCGCATTATGGGCCGGTTTTCCTTCATCACTTTGTTTCCGGTTTCAAAAGCAGCCTTAAGCGGGGTTTAAGCAACTTAGCATTCAGACGGCATTCACAGCTTCCAGTTTATCGGATCGATACCGTGCCGGCTCAAATAGCTGTTTGCCTGTGAAAAATGGCGGCAGCCGAAAAAACCGCGATATGCCGACAAAGGGGACGGATGCGGCGCGGTCAATATCAAATGATTTTGACTGTCTATCAGCCTCCTTTTTTGTTGTGCATACCCGCCCCACAGCATAAAGACAAGGTGCTTGCGGTGTGTCGCAAGCTGCCTGATGACGGTATCGGTAAAGCGTTCCCAGCCTAAAAGTCCGTGCGAATGCGCCTGTCCTGCACGCACCGTCAAAACCGTGTTCAGAAGTAATACGCCCTGCTCCGCCCACGCTGTCAGACAGCCGTGCGCGGGAATGGAGAAGCCTTCGATGTCGGTTTCCAATTCTTTGTAGATATTGAGTAAAGACGGGGGTATGCGGACGCCCTGCCTGACGGAAAATGCCAAACCGTGCGCCTGCCCTGCCCCGTGATACGGATCTTGTCCGAGAATGACGACTTTGACCCGGTCGAACGCTGTCAGCCGGAATGCGTTGAACACATCTGCCGACGGCGGATAGATGATTTGTCCCGACAAACGTTCCTGCCTGACTGCATTTAAAATTTCCTGAAAATACGGTTGCCGTTTTTCGTTGCCCAGTGCATCGTGCCAAGTATCCATATCTGCCCTATCCTTTCAAATTCGGCTATACTGCTGATATCGCGTGATTTTGTCAAACGACGCGCTTTGTGGGGAAATGTATGACTGTATGGTTTGTTGCTGCTGTTGCCGTCTTAATCATCGAATTATTGACGGGAACGGTTTATCTTCTGGTTGTCAGTGCAGCTTTGGCGGGTTCGGGCATTGCCTACGGGCTGACAGGCAGCACGCCTGCCGCCGTCTTTACCGCCGCACTGCTTTCCGCGCTGGGCATTTGGTTCGTACACGCCAAAACCGCCGGGGGAAAAGTTGAAACAGATTCATATCAGGATTTGGATGCCGGACAATATGTCGAAATCCTCCGACACACAGGCGGCAACCGTTACGAAGTTTTTTATCGCGGTACGCACTGGCAGGCGCAAAATACGGGGCAAGAAGAGCTTGAACCAGGAACTCGCGCCCTAATCGTCCGCAAGGAAGGCAACCTTCTTATCATCGCAAAACCTTAACACTTGGAGGAATTATGGAATTTTTCATTATCTTGTTGGCAGCCGTCGCCGTTTTCGGCTTCAAATCCTTTGTCGTCATCCCACAGCAGGAAGTCCACGTTGTCGAAAGGCTCGGGCGTTTCCATCGCGCCCTGACGGCCGGTTTGAATATTTTGATTCCCTTTATCGACCGCGTTGCCTACCGCCATTCGCTGAAAGAAATCCCTTTAGACGTACCCAGCCAGGTCTGCATCACGCGCGACAATACGCAGCTGACTGTTGACGGCATCATCTATTTCCAAGTAACCGACCCCAAACTCGCCTCATACGGTTCGAGCAACTACATTATGGCGATTACCCAGCTTGCCCAAACGACGCTGCGTTCCGTTATCGGGCGTATGGAGTTGGACAAAACGTTTGAAGAACGCGACGAAATCAACAGCACCGTCGTCTCCGCCCTCGATGAAGCCGCCGGAGCTTGGGGCGTGAAGGTTTTGCGTTATGAGATTAAAGACTTGGTTCCGCCGCAAGAAATCCTTCGCTCAATGCAGGCGCAAATTACTGCCGAACGCGAAAAACGCGCCCGTATCGCCGAATCCGAAGGTCGTAAAATCGAACAAATCAACCTTGCCAGTGGTCAGCGCGAAGCCGAAATCCAACAATCCGAAGGCGAGGCTCAGGCTGCGGTCAATGCGTCAAATGCCGAGAAAATCGCCCGCATCAACCGCGCCAAAGGTGAAGCGGAATCCTTGCGCCTTGTTGCCGAAGCCAATGCCGAAGCCATCCGTCAAATTGCCGCCGCCCTTCAAACCCAAGGCGGTGCGGATGCGGTCAATCTGAAGATTGCGGAACAATACGTCGCTGCGTTCAACAATCTTGCCAAAGAAAGCAATACGCTGATTATGCCCGCCAATGTTGCCGACATCGGCAGCCTGATTTCTGCCGGTATGAAAATTATCGACAGCAGCAAAACCGCCAAATAAGCCGTGATGAAATGCCGTCTAAAGTCCCGTTTTCGGGGTTCAGACGGCATTTTTATTTAAACCCGGGCAGGGTTGTATCCCGCTTCAAATATAGTGGATTAACAAAAACCAGTACGGCGTTGCCTCGCCTTACCGTACTATCTGTACTGTCTGCGGCTTCGTCGCCTTATCCTGATTTTTGTTAATCCACTATATGTTTCGGAACTACCTACCTGCCCCGGTAAAAACTGCCGGCAAAATATTTCTGCACACCCTCGCGCAGCAAGACCAAGGTTACGGCAGCCAAAGGCAATCCCGCCAACATTCCGACAAAGCCCATCAGTTGTCCGAACGCCATCAGGGAAAAGATAACCCAAAACGGCGACAGCCCGATACGGTCTCCCACGATTTTCGGCGTAATGAAAAAACTTTCGAGAAACTGTCCTACGGCAAAAACCGCCCAGACAGCCAAGATGCCGTTCCACGAAGCAAATTGGAGCAAGGCGGCAACGGTGGCAAGCAGCAATCCCGTAAATGCCCCAAGATAAGGGACAAACACCAAAATACCGGCAAGCATACCGATGGCAAACCCCGAATCCAGCCCGACCAGCACCAGCCCCAAGCCGTAAACCAAACCCATAATCAGCATCACCAGAAGCTGACCGCGTAAGAATTCGCCCAATACCTCGTTCAAATTACCCGTAATGCGCGTATAAGCACCGGCAAAACGCCTCGGAACCAGTTTGGCGATGCCGCACGACCACCGCTGCCAATCCAGCAGAAAATAGTAAAGCAGCAACGGCAGCAGCATCAGATTGCCGATACTGCTGACAATATTACTGCTCTGCCTCATCAAAACGGGAAACCACGCCTTAAGCGTGTTGCTCAGCTCACCCGTATGCGCCTGAAGCCATGCGATAACGGATGCCTGATCGATTTCCACATAATTGCCCACAGTCTCTTTCAACAGCGGCAACAGCGTATTTTGCATAAAACCTGCAAGTTGGGGCAAACGGGATACCATGCTGTTGAACTGTCCGACCAGCATAGGGACAATAATCAAAAGTAGTGCCGCAAGCAGCAGCAAGGCAAAAACCATTACAGTCATTGAAGCAACGGCACGGTTGAAACCTTTTTTCTGCAACCATTCAACCAAAGGATCCAACACATACGCCAACACTGCCGCAACCGCAAAGGGAGCCAGTGTGTCGCCAAGTGCGAAAGCCAGCCATATCAAGACCGTAAGGAACACCCCCGCACCAACCCAGGGTTTGATACTCTGCTTTTTTTTCTGATACATAACAACCCGTCCGGAAACCATTTTCATCATTATTATAGCAGAATGGGTTATATCGCAGATAAAGCCCGTGCCGTTCCGATAGCCTGTTATCGCGGTTTGGGCTAAAATACCGCATATCTGATGCCGTCTGAAAGGCAAACCCGCTTTCAGACGGCATACCGTACACAACAAGGCAGCACATCATGACCGAACAAGAAAACAAAAAATCCCTCATTGAATTTCCCTGCACCTTCCCATTAAAAGTAATGGGGGCGGTTCATCCCGAGTTCGAGCAAGCGGTTTTAGAAACCGTCCGCCTTCACGCCCCTGACACGCAGGCTCACCACATCACCACGCGGCCGAGCAGCAAAGGCAACTATACCGGTGCCACCGTACAAGTAAAAGTTGAAAACCAAGAACAACTTGACAATATCTACCGCGCGCTGACTTCGCACAAACTGGTCAAAGTGGTACTTTGAGATGAAAATCATATATAAAGGTTTGGTTGAATATCTGCCGACTTTTGAGGCAATGAAAACTTTTAACGCCAACCGTACCGCCTCTACCGAAGATGAATTGTGGGTGGTAGAACATCCCCCCGTGTTCACACAGGGGCTGGCCGGCAAACCCGAACATCTGCTGATTAGGGACGACATCCCCGTTATCCAGATTGACCGGGGCGGACAGATTACCTATCACGGACCCGGGCAATTGGTCGTATACACCATGATTGATTTCAAACGGCGTAAAACCAGTGTTAGAAGCATCGTTTCCGCGCTTGAAAACAGCATCATCGCCACATTGGAGGAATACGGCATCGAAGCGGCGGCTGATCCGAAACGCCCCGGCGTTTATGTCGGAGAACGCAAAATCGCCTCGCTGGGGCTGCGTATCAAAGGAGGTTCCGTCTATCACGGCCTTGCGCTCAACGTCAATATGGACCTCTCGCCGTTTACCCATATCAACCCCTGCGGTTATGCAGGTATGGAAATGACGCAAATTGCCGACCTCGTCCACCCCTGCCCCACGCTGGACGAAGTCGCCGCCAAGCTGACCACACATCTTAAAACACAACTCACACCGAAAGCAGATAACAATGAGTGAAATCAAAACCGACGACCCCAAACGCGGCATCAAACTCAAAGGCGCGGACAAAACCGCCCGCATCCCCATCAAAGTCGTCCCCCTTCAGGAAAAACTGAAAAAGCCCGAATGGATACGCGCCAAACTCCCATCGCGCAAATTCTTTGAAATCAAAGACATTTTGCGCGAACAAAAAATGCACACCGTTTGCGAGGAAGCCTCCTGCCCCAACATCGGCGAATGCTTCAGCAAAGGCACGGCGACCTTCATGATTATGGGCGACATCTGCACGCGCCGCTGCCCGTTCTGCGATGTGGGACACGGCCGTCCGAATATGCTCGACCCCGACGAACCGAAAAACCTCGCAGAATCCGTCAAAGCCATGAACCTGCGTTACGTCGTCATCACCTCGGTTGACCGCGACGACTTGCGCGACGGCGGCGCCCAACACTTCGCCGACTGCATCAAAGCCATCCGCGAGACTAGTCCGAACACCAAAATCGAAATCCTCGTCCCCGACTTCCGAGGCCGCTTGGACATCGCACTCAAAATCCTTGCCGAAACCCCGCCCGACGTGATGAACCACAACCTAGAAACCCATCCGAGCCTGTACAAAAAAGCCCGTCCCGGTGCCAATTATCAACATTCTTTAGACTTATTAAAACGTTATAAAGAAATGATGCCGCATATCCCGACCAAATCCGGCATTATGGTCGGCTTGGGCGAAACAGACGAAGACGTGCGCGAAATTATGCGCGATATGCGGGCGCACAATATCGAGATGATTACCATCGGACAGTACCTCCAGCCTTCAGACGGCCACCTGCCCGTCTTGCGCTACGTTACGCCCGAGCAGTTCAAAATCTTTGAAAAAGAAGCATACGAACTGGGCTTTACCAATGCCGCCATCGGTGCGATGGTACGTTCAAGTTACCATGCCGACGAACAGGCTGCCGAAGCCTTACGCGAAAGCCACGGCGGTTGCGGACATCATTAAACTCGGAACACCGCGCCAAAGTAAAAAACGATTCCCTGCGCCTGCCGCGCCGTTTGATGTAAACAACATCAATTTGAATTGTCAATGCCGTCTGAAAGTCCTTCAGACGGCATAATTTATTCCCAAAATCCGATAATCTCAAAAGAATCTGTCAGTTAATGAGAACGATTCATTATAATTTTTGATAAAAAACCGTGCTCTATTTGCTTTTCGCTATGGTTAACAAGTGTAAATGTTCTTTATGGATGATATGGATTCTTAGTTTTAACAGCACAAAAAACCGATAAAAAACAGCATACTGATTTGGAAGGCATCGGGGAATACGCCCTATTTCTTTTGATAATTGTTTGTATTTTAAATAGAAAATTTGTCATGCCGACAGCTTTTGCATACAATGCACGCATCCCGAACAGTGCTACATCCACTGTTTAACCACACGAAACCCAAATTAAGAAAAGAGAAATATTATGCAAGGCAATCAAGCAGTTTTAGATTACATGAACGAATTGCTGTCCGGTGAGCTGGCAGCATGCGACCAATACTTCATCCACTCCCGCCTCTACTCCGAATGGGGCTACACCAAACTTTTTGAACGTCTCAATCACGAGATGGAAGAAGAAACCACACACGCCGAAGACTTTATCCGCCGCATCCTGATGCTGGGCGGTACGCCGAAAATGGCACGCGCCGAACTGAATATCGGCACGGACGTGGTTTCCTGCCTCAAAGCCGACCTGCAAACCGAATATGAAGTACGTGATGCGTTGAAAAAAGGCATCAAACTGTGCGAAGAGGCTCAAGACTATGTTACGCGCGACCTGATGGTTGCCCAACTGAAAGACACCGAAGAAGACCACGCACACTGGCTGGAACAGCAGCTGCGCCTGATCGAGCTGATTGGCGAAGGCAACTACTACCAAAGCCAACTGTAATCCGTATTCGGAATAAAAGGAGTCCGTATGAAAGGCGACCGTTTGGTTATCCGCGAGCTGAACAAAAACTTAGGCTTGCTGCTGATAACCATCAACCAATATTTCCTTCACGCCCGTATTTTGAAAAACTGGGGCTTTGAAGAACTGGGCGAACATTTCTTCAAACAGTCCATCGTTGAAATGAAAGCTGCCGACGATTTGATCGAGCGCATTCTGTTCCTCGAAGGTCTGCCGAACCTGCAAGAACTGGGCAAGCTTCTGATTGGCGAGTCCACCGAAGAAATCATTGCCTGCGATTTGACCAAAGAACAGGAAAAACACGAAGCCCTGCTTGCTGCCATCGCTACAGCAGAAGCGCAACAGGATTACGTCAGCCGTGATTTGTTGGAAAAACAAAAAGACACCAACGAAGAACACATTGACTGGCTCGAAACCCAGCAGGAACTGATCGGCAAAATCGGTTTGCCGAACTACCTGCAAACAGCGGCGCAAGAGGACTAAAACACAAACCACTGCCAAATATAGCAGTCCCCTGCACCATCAGACGGCATATCCATATAAACGGATATGCCGTTTTTCTTTACCGATTGCGAATAAAATCGAAATTGATTTGAATCAATACTCGATAACGGTTTTTGTTTGATAATACCGACATGAAATCTAGATTGCTTGTTTGCTGTTTCCCAATCCGTCTTGATTTTATCTCTTTCCTCTTGATGTGTGTGTGTTTGGGTGTGGCTGCCGCCACCCCTTTTTTTGGTCTTTATGTGAAGTAAAATCCGTAACAGCAAATGCTTAACTTTAACCATTTATCTGGAAACAAATGATGGGCAACAAATTAACTCTGCCTGCCGAACTGCCTGACGAACAGGATTTGCGGGCGGTATTGGCATACAATATGCGGCTTTTCCGCGTGAACAAGGGCTGGTCGCAAGAAGAATTGGCGCGGCAATGCGGTTTGGACAGGACTTATGTGTCGGCAGTCGAGCGCAAACGCTGGAACATCGCCCTGTCGAATATCGAAAAAATGGCGGCGGCTTTGGGCGTGGCGGCGTATCAGTTGCTGCTGCCGCCGCAAGAACTGCTGAATCTGATGACCCGTCTCCCCGATACCCGACAAATGCCGTCTGAAACCGATATTTGACCGTCAAACTATCTGTCCACCTCCCTGCCTACTCGAAAGAATAAAATGTCTGCAAATTTGCCTTCAGTATTGGAAACCTTCCGGCAGCAGCGCGATGCCGCCGAAGCGCATTATTTGAAAACCAACCGCGTGTCGGTATTTTTCAGGGAATATACGGCGGCAGTCGAAACCTTACTGGCAGCATTGTGGGTAGAACATTTTCAAAACAGCGCGTTATGCCTGATGGCGGTGGGCGGCTTCGGGCGCGGCGAACTGTATCCCTGTTCGGATGTGGATTTGGCAGTGGTTTCACCCAATCCACTTTCAGACGGCATTCAGGAACAGATTGCCCGGTTTGTCCAAACCCTGTGGGACTGCAAACTGATGCCGTCTGTAAAAAGCGGCGGCATTGACGAACTGTGCGAAAGCGTGCGCAATGATATTACGGGGGACACAGCGTTTTTAGAGGCTAGGTTTTTGTTCGGTAACCGCCAAACAGCAGACGAATTGGCCGAAAAAATGAACGCGCAACGCAATGTAGCGGCATTTATCGAAGCAAAATTGGTGGAGATGGAACACCGCCATGCCAAATCGCAAGGTTCGGGAGCGGTGTTGGAACCAAACATCAAAAGCTGTCCCGGCGGTCTGCGCGACATCCACACCCTGCTTTGGATAGCGAAAGCACAAGGCTTGGCGACCAACCTGCCTGCGCTGGTCAAACAAGGCATTCTGACGCGCACTGAAGCCGGTATGCTTTCGCACGGCTACCGCCGCCTCGCCCATATCCGCATCCATCTGCATTTAAACGCAAAGCGCGCCGAAGACCGCCTGCTGTTCGATTTGCAGCCGCAAGTTGCCGAAAGTATGGGTTATCAAGGCTTGAACCTCCGCCGTCAAAGCGAAGAACTGATGCGCGTATTTTACCGCGCGATTAAAACCGTCAAACAACTGAGCGGCATCCTCACACCCATGCTGCAAAGCCGCGTTTCTTCCACCCCGTTGCGCGTTACCCTGCGGATTGACGACGACTACATCCAAGTGAACAACCAAATCGCCGCGCGGCACACCGATATTTTTTTGAGGCAGCCCGAACACATTTTCAAAATCGTCGAAATTATGCAGCAGCGCAACGACATTACCGCGCTCGAACCGCAAACCCTGCGCGCATGGTGGGGCGCAACGCGCAAAATCAACCGCAGCTTCTACCAAAATCCCGAAAACCGCCGCCGTTTCGCCGGCTTTTTCCGCAGCGGCAACGGACTGACCCAAACCCTGCGCTTTCTCAACCTCTACGGCGTGTTGGCCCGCTACCTGCCCGCGTGGGAGAAAATCGTTGGCCTGCTTCAACACGACCTGTTCCATATCTATCCCGTAGACGACCACATCCTCGCTGTCGTCCGCAACGTCCGCCGCCTTGCCTTGGATATGCACAGCCACGAGCTGCCTTACGTCTCCGCGCTGATGCAGTCCTTTGAAAAACAAGACATCCTCTACCTTGCTGCTTTCTTCCACGACATCGCCAAAGGACGCGGCGGCGACCACGCCATACAAGGCATCGCAGACGCGCGCCAATTTGCCGCCGACCACTTCCTCACCGAAGAAGAAAGCGACCTGCTTGCCTGGCTGGTCGAAAACCATCTTCTTATGTCCACCGTCGCCCAAAAAGAAGACATCCAAGACCCCGACGTACTCGATGCCTTCTGCAAACGCGTGCAAACCCACGAACGCCTCAGCGCGCTCTACCTTCTGACCATTTCCGACATACGTGGCACCAATCCCAAACTGTGGAACGCATGGCGCGCCAGCCTGCTGGAAAGCCTGTTCCATGCCGCCGGACGCTACCTCGCAGGCAACGGTGGCAACCCACACGCCCTCTTCGGCCGCCGCCGGCAGGAAGCCGCCGAATTGCTCACCCGCGCCGCCGTCCCCGAAAAACAGCAGAAAAAACTATGGAACGCGCTCGGTTCTGCCTACTTCGCCCGCCACCAGTCCCGCGAAATCCTGTGGCACGCCGCCAACCTCGTACACGATTTTGAAACCCCCATCGTCCGCAGCCGCATCCTGCCCCAAAGCGACAGCTTCCAAGTGATGGTCTTTATGCTCAACGGCCCTCGCCTGTTCGCCCGCCTCTGCCGCATCTTCAGCCGCCACGGCTTCGACATTCTCGCCGCCCGCGCCTTCATCACCGAACACGACTACATCCTCGACACCTTCATCGTACAAATCCCCTCGCAGCACGCCCCCGAAGACTACCCCGACATCCAAAGCGCGCTCGAAGCCGAACTCAACAGCTTTATCCACGGACATACCGTTCCCGAAACCCAAAACCGCAGCCGCCGCATCAGCCGCCGCAGCCGCTATATGCCGATCGCGCCAAGCATCACCATTACCCCCGAAGAAGACTACCCCGACTGGTACTCCGTCGAAATCACCGCCGTCAACCGCCCCTTCCTGCTCGCCGACATGGCGGAAGTCTTTTTTGCCCACAACGTCAGCCTGCGCTACGCCAAAATCTCCACGTTGGACGAACGTGTCGAAGACAGCTTTACCGTCTTCAGCCCAGATCTGAAAAATCCGAAAATCCAATCTACCCTGAAACAGGCTTTGTTGGAACAATTAACATGATTCCTCTTCCCTTTTCAGACGGCATCCCGCCGCCGCGCCGTATGCCGTCTGAAGGCGGGGGATATTGTAAACAATTCCTGGACAACACCCATTTGGGAAGCAAAAAGGAACTGGATTAACACCTGATGAACGGGCTGCATTTAACAAATGGAAGCAAGAATATTGGAAAAGCCAAGCCGAAGCGGAATTAAAGGCGAGAGACAAAAAAATAGGTTGTCATTAATTTTGAAAATACGGATATGAAACAAGAAGTCATAAATAAATTGAATGTTTTTTATCAGAAAAATCCCACTATGTTAGGAAAAGCGGCTACTAATAAACAAATCGCAAATGCAGAAAAAGAACTTAATATTATAATGGATAAAGATTATAAAGAGTTTATTCAAAACTTTAGAGGTGCTTATGCTGGATTAGCGATTCATGCTTTTATAAATGGAACATCAATAGGAAATGAAACAATAATTGATTTAACAAATAGTGCTCGTAACCTTTTTAATGATGCTAATCTTTTCCCTGAAATTAATAAAAGTCTTGTAATTGCTGATGATGGTTCGGACAATCCTATCGCTATTATGCCTAATGGCGAAGTGGTGCTATTTGACTACGATACAGAAGAAAAGCAGGTGCTTTCAAATTCCTTTGAAGAATTTATTGAAGAGAATTTTGTGGAATGGTAATCTTTATCTAAATCTAAAAAAACATAAAACAACCTGCTCAATCGAGGCGTTTTTCTGCATAGACTGTCAAGCCGCCGGTAACGTGCTATAATGCCGTGCATCTTGCACAAACTGAAAGACTGAGCATTATGCGTATCGTAGAAAAAGCCTATACTTTCGACGATGTTTTGTTGGTTCCCGCACATTCGACCGTGCTGCCGCGAGACGTTAAACTTCAAACCAAGCTCACCCGCGAAATCACACTCAACCTCCCCCTGCTTTCCGCCGCGATGGATACCGTTACCGAGGCGCGCCTCGCCATTTCGATGGCACAGGAAGGCGGCATCGGCATCATCCATAAAAACATGCCGCCCGAAATGCAGGCGCGTGCCGTTTCCAAAGTGAAACGCCACGAAAGCGGCGTGGTCAAAGACCCCGTAACCGTTGCGCCGACGACGCTCATCCGCGAAGTATTGGAAATGCGCGCCCAACGCAAACGCAAAATGTCCGGCCTGCCCATCGTTGAAAACGGCAAAGTCGTCGGCATCGTAACCAACCGCGACCTGCGTTTTGAAAACCGCGTCGATTTGCCCGTTTCCGCCATTATGACCCCGCGCGAACGTCTGGTTACCGTCCCCGAAGGCACAAGCATAGACGAAGCGCGCGAACTGATGCACACGCACAAAGTCGAACGCGTTTTGGTTCTAAACAAAAAAGACGAGCTTAAAGGCTTGATTACCGTCAAAGATATTTTAAAAAACACCGAATTTCCCAATGCCAACAAAGATTCCGAAGGCCGTCTGCGCGTCGGTGCGGCAGTCGGCACCGGCGGCGACACCGAAGAACGCGTCAAAGCCCTGGTCGAAGCAGGCGTTGACGTGATTGTCGTCGATACCGCCCACGGACACAGCCAAGGCGTGATCGACCGCGTGCGTTGGGTCAAAGAAACCTATCCGCACATCCAAGTCATCGGCGGCAACATCGCCACTGCCAAAGCCGCATTGGATTTGGTCGCCGCCGGCGCGGATGCCGTCAAAGTCGGTATCGGTCCGGGATCGATTTGCACCACCCGTATCGTGGCAGGCGTAGGCGTTCCCCAACTGACTGCCATTCACAACGTTGCCGAAGCCCTCAAAGGCACGGGCGTTCCGCTGATTGCCGACGGCGGCATCCGCTTCTCCGGCGACATCGCCAAAGCCCTCGCCGCAGGCGCGTACAGCGTGATGCTCGGCGGTATGTTTGCCGGCACGGAAGAAGCACCGGGCGAAATCGAACTCTATCAAGGCCGCTCGTACAAATCCTATCGCGGCATGGGTTCCCTGGGCGCGATGAGCCAAGGTTCTGCCGACCGCTACTTCCAAGACAAAACCGACAGCACCGACAAATACGTCCCCGAAGGCATCGAAGGCCGCGTTCCTTACAAAGGTCCGATTGTGAACATCATCCACCAATTAACCGGCGGACTGCGTTCCAGTATGGGTTATCTGGGTTGCGCCAATATTGCCGAAATGCACGAAAAAGCCGAATTTGTGGAAATCACTTCCGCAGGTATGAGCGAATCGCACGTTCACGACGTTCAAATTACCAAAGAAGCACCGAATTACCACCGTTGATTTGAACAGCCTTTTCAAGGCAAAATGCCGTCTGAAACCTGATTTTCGGGTTTCAGACGGCATTTTTATCTGAACGCCTCCAAATTGTTAAAAATATATAATAATTAGTAAAAATAGGTTAAATATAGTCTGCAAATCTACCCCCCCCTCTGTGGGGGACTGTTAGTTTTTGCACAAGGAACAAATAGAGTAAAAAAACGCTGAAATCTTCTAAAGACGTGGATTTCGGCGTTTTTTTGTATCCGGAAAAGTTACGCCAGCTTTTTCACAAAACCGCGCCGGAATGCGCGGTTTTTTGTTGAAAGCTGACGGGATTGGGAATTTTTTAAAACTATTTTAAGAGGGTTTTAAAATCAGTTTACGGTACGGCCGAACCATTCTACCCGGCCGATGATGGCTGTATCGGTGTTGTCGGCTGTGAGGTCGATTTCAAAAGGTTCGTAGAGGGGATTGGCGGATTTGACCAAGAGCCGGCCGGGCAGGCGTTGGATGTTTTTGACAAACAGGTCGTTTCCTATGCGTAGGACGTACAGGCCGTCGCGCGGCTCGGTTTCGGCGTGGTTGATTAGGATGTTGTCGCCGTGGTTCAGGATGCCTTCCATGCTGTCGCCTTTAACGGCGATTACAGAAAGCTTGTCTGTCTGCCGGGTAACGTAGTTTTCTATCCAGTATCTCCGGAAAGCCATGCAGAATAATGGTTTTTCATCATTCACTGCTTGTCCATGCCCTGCCGCCGCTTCAACGTTGTATCGCGGGATAAAGACAAACTCACGCAGATCAACCGGATTGCCCAAGGTATCCACCGCGCCTGAGCCGGTATTGGATACCGGGAAGGCTCCAACGTTTTCCGGTCTTGATTTGTCAGCAAACGGCAAGCCTTTGCCGGTCAGCAGCCAGTTTAAATCGCAGCCTGTAGATTCTTGCAAGACAAAGGAAAATACAAAGGAAGAGGTTTAGAAGCCTTCCTTTGTATTTTTCATTTCAAAATCAAAATTTAAAAAAAATTTCTCTATTTAGGCGACTGTTCACTAAGGAAGGAACTTAAAAGCTGAGTTTTCCTTAGTGCTGTTTATTTTTTAGCATAAACATCCATTAGAAAGTCAATCAAGTGATTCAAGGTGCGACTATCCATTTGGCGAGCCAAGTGTAGTAGTACTTCTTCTCTCGGAGAAGAAACAGAATCAATGAAATCTTGGAATTTGGCAGCCTTATTTCCAGTTAGCAGCCAATGCAAATTAATTCCAAAGTGCTTATAAAACTGAACTAAGTAATCGGCATTCGGACTTCTTTCCCCATTCTCATAATTTTGAATACTTGCCCTACTGATGCCAAATAACTCACTCAACTGCTCTCTTGAGTATCCATTATCTGTTCTGATTTTTTTTAGTCGCTCACCCAATAACTTAGAGCTTAATTCAAAAGAATTATCCATAAAAGTTCCTTTTTTCTTGACAGCTATATTTGTAGCTAATAATATTGCTACAAATGTAGCAAAACAGCTAGTTTTGTAGTAATTATACAGGATTTAAACAAACCAAGAAAGGTAAAAAAATGGGAACTAAAACAGTAAATGAAGTTAGAGAATGGTTAAAAGACAATAATTTAACAGTTGCGCAATGGGCGAGAGAAAACGGACACAACTCCGTAGATGTTACTCGCGTGTTGACGGGGAAATCAAAGTGTCGATACGGTCAGGGGCGCGCTATCGCGATTAAGCTGGGGTTAAGAATTGACGAGTGAGGAAACGAAGATGGGGATAACGATTGATGAGCTGCTTAAACTTAATATTCAAGGGCTTCCTACAACAGCAAGAGGATTAAGGGAGAGAGCAAAAACCCAGAACTGGCCGTACATCGAAGAAGTTGGCAAAGCGCGTGGAGGCCGTCTGAAAAAATACTTAATCGCTTCCCTCCCCACCGAAATCCGAGCAGCCATCATGAAACGGCAGTCGGACGAGCTGGCGGAGAAGATGCCGAAAATGCTGCCCCAAGTCAGACCGGGGACGGCGATGTCGGCTCAGGCACTGGCTGAAGCGGCCAAGCTGTTGAACGAGAAACAACGGTCGGTGGCGGATGCGCGATGTGCGGTGGTGGCAGCGGTGTTGGGGATTAAATACCAATACGATTGCTCCGCTAAGGCTGCGGTGGCTCAGTTTTTGGGCTTGCTGGCAGAAGGCAAATTGGACGCGGTCACGCTTGGGAACTTGGAAAAGGCCAATGACCGCAGCCGGTCGGCGAAGGTTGGCGAACGTACTTTAGACGGCTGGATATCTGCCTACCTTAAGGCGGAAAACGCGACGGAGCGGTTGGTCTCTTTGGCTCCGAAGGTAACTAAGGCGGTCAAACCGATTGAGAGCTACGGTTGGTTGCCGATATTTATGCAGTTTCACAATATTCCGTCCGCGCCAAAACTGGCGCACAGCTACCGCCGTTTTGTGCAGTGGGCGGAAGCGGGAAATATGCCGGTCAATGATGTGCCTAATTTGAGTATGGTGCGGCGCGTTTGGGACAAGCTGCCGCTGATTATGCAGGAGCGCGGCAGGAAAACGGGGGCGGCTTATAAATCGCTGCTGCCTTATGTGAAACGTGATTGGGGGGCTTTGAAGCCGAACGATGTTTGGATCGGCGACGGCCA
>NZ_CAUIXH010000025.1:0-26403 GCF_962707005.1 Neisseria basseii
ACAACCCCCCCCCCCCCCCCCCCCCCCCCCCCGCAAAATGAACATTTCGAGCAAGACCTTATCCCTTACGCCGTCCGTTTCAGACTCAATCAAATCCTTCCCGAACTCGACTGCCATTGGCAGGAAAATCTGACAGAAATCTTCAAAACACTTTCTCCCGAAGCCAGACAGGCCGCCTGTACGCAAATCCTTTCCCGAAAAGGCATAGGCTATAACGAAGCCGACGGTTCTTTCACGTACCTTCCCAAAAAACGCATTTCGTTTTCTTCTTTGGCAAAGGATATTCCCATCCCCGACCTCAAACGGCTGGCGGGGCATATTGCGGAACGCCTGGATGTATTGGCGCAATGCGAATCGCCGGTTTATATTGCCGACATTCTCGAAAGCGTGCTGTCCGTTATCAAAAACGTCGATACCGGAGGCAAGCGCGCACGGGAAAATTTCAAACAGATTCTGAAAACCGAATTCATCTACGCCGCCGCTGCGGTATTGAAAAACAAAACCAAATGGGAAATCCCCGAAAATACCCGCAATCTCGATTCGGACATCATCTGTACCTATATCTGCGAAGTGTTCCTAAAATCGCACCTGCTCGGCAACAGTTTTCCGATGATGCGCCCGCGCGAAGTGAAGCAGATGCCCGAACCGGTGTTTGACAAAGTATTGTTTGCCGAACAGCGCGCCCGCCAGTTGGAAGTTATCCGAACGTCAAAATACATCTTCGCCATCGCGCCTTATTACACCGACGATATTCCGTTTTCCCTGCGCCGCTTCCTGTCGGAAGACAAGCTTTATACCAGCTACAACCGCTATTACACCGCCATCCATATCCCCGTCCGCAACATCACTCAGAATGATGCTCTGAGGTTTGCCAACGGTTTGAAACAGATTCTTTCGCTGCAATCCGGCGTGAGCTGGGAAATCATCGATATGATGGACAGGATAGAGGAAAACTACGACAAAAAAGCCCTGCCGCTGTTGTTTTCGCCGTTCCCCGCGCAAGTCGAACGCACGCAGGCGATTGCCGCCAGATTGGACCAATTCGAGCGGTTGTTGGGCGACACCGTCCTCGATCCGTTCTACTATTGCCTGACGCGTATGGCGAAGGGCGAGGAAGATTTGAAATATATTTATATCGCCTTCCGCCAGTCTTTCGGCGGCATCTTCAATTCGTTTGAAAACTTCCGCCTGCTGCCCGCGCTGTGGATGAGCAGGGATGTGGAAAATATGTCCGACCGCATGAACGCCTATATTTCCGCAATGGAAGACCGCCGCCGCGAGATATTGTCCATTCGGCAGGGAAAGCCTGAAGAAGAATTTTCCCGCAAGATGGTCGTCTGCCTGAACGACTTGGAAAATTGTCTGGAAAAACACCTCGAACAGTTCGGGCCGGTATCGGAAAGTATCGAAGCCTGTACCGCCAAACTGCAGGAGCAACCGTCGTTCTTCAACAGGCTGATGAAAACCAACGACAAGCTCAACAGGCAGATTGACGTGTTGCAGAAACAGTCGGCAGCCATCCACAACGAAGCCTATATCGAAATGAACACGCTGCTTTACCGCCATCGCGAAGTGGTTTCCGTCCACAACCGCAAAGCAGATTATGCGGAAAAGGGCAAAGAGCGGATTGCGCTGTTCCCGCGCGGCTTGAACGGCATCACCAAGCTGCCCGCCGCCGTCCTGTTGCCCGAGCGTCCCTACCATTTTGATATGAAGGAGGTTCTGCATATATTCTCCCGGATACCGAGGTAGGCGTATCGGCTGCCGGATAAAAATGCCGTCTGAAACGGAAGCGTTCAGACGGCATTGTTGCAGTGGAACAAATCAAAAATGCACCCCGTCATTCCTGTCTGTACGGGGATGGCGGCAGTGTTTTCCTGCTTCGTTTTCAATCGAGCCTAAAACAATGCCGTCTGAAACGGAAATCTGTTTCAGACGGCATTTCTACAATCAAACGGCGGAACGTTTATTTGAATTTGTAGGTGTATTGCAGGCCGATGATGTCGGCGTGGTTTTTGAAACGTGCGGAAGAAGCGCCTTTGCTGTCCACATCGTTGCCGCTTGCCTTCGCCGTGCGGTAGCTGGTGTCGTTGATGTGGATGTGGGTGTAGGCGGCATCGACGACGTGGTTTTTGCCGATATGGTATTTCATACCGGCGGAGAACCAGATGCGGTTGCCGTCGGGCAGGCTGTTCATACGGTAGTCGGCGTTGCGGACGGGCGATTTGTCAAAAGCGATGCCGGCGCGCAGTTGCAGCGGTTCGCTGATTTGATAAGAACCGCCCAAGCCGACTTTGTAGGTGTTGCGCCAGTTGGGGGTGATGGTGGTGCGGTCGGATTTTTTGCTCATACCGATGGTTTTTTCTTTTTCAAAAACCAGTTCCGCCTTATTGAAGCGGCTGTGGCGCGTCCAGGTTACGTCGCCGAACAGGTTGGCTTTGTCGGACACTTTGTACATGCCGTGTACGGACAAAGACTCAGGCGTTACGATTTTGACGCGGGCTTTTTCATTCGCCGTGTAACCGTTTGCTGCGAGTGCCGTACTCCACATTGCTTTCGCCGCTGCGCCGTCTGCCGCCCATTCGGCATCGCCTTTGAGCGTGTGTGAGACTTTGGAACGGTAGTTCACGCCCACGCGCGCGCGGTCGTTGATGTCCCACATCCACGCCAGTTGGTAGCCGAAGCCCCAATCGCTGCCTTTGACATCGGCGTGTCCATCGGCCTGAATGGCGGCGGCACCGGCGGGATTGGATTTCAGCATTGCTGCTTTTTGCGGGATACCCCAGTCGGCATATTTGCGCAGCTCGGCGGAAGTATGTTGGGCGATGATGCCTGCGCCGAAGGAATGATGGTCGTTGAGTTTCCATGCAGCGACAGGTTCGACGGCGATGCTGGTCAGCCCGAGTTTGTTGATGTTGTGGCGCAACACGGAATCTTTTTCGTATTCGGTGGCAGAGCCGAAGGGGACGTACACGCCCAAGCCCACGGTCAGGTCGTCGTTGACTTTGTATGCGCCGTAGATGTGGGGCGCAACCGTGGTTTTGGTGATTTTGCCGTTTTTAGAACCTTGGACGGGAAGCCCGGTAAAGTCGGTGGCGGAATCCGCCTCATAACGGATGCTGGGCAACACGATATTGGCGTTGACGGAAATCTGGCTGCTGTCGAGTTTGGTCAGGCCGGCGGGGTTGTAGAAGATGGTCGATGCGTCGGCGGCTTCTGCGGCGGCGGCATTTGCCGTGCTTTGCGCGTTGACCGACTGTGTGCCGAAGTGGTAGCCGGATGCGTGGACGGATGCGGCGGCAAAGGCAGTGCCGAGCAGCAGGACGGTTTTTTTCAGTGTGGAAGGGGTCATTTCAGTTTCCGTAAAAAGGCGGATGGAGGACAAATAAAAAAGGCAGTCGGAATTGCCTTGTTTCGCTTTAGTATAGGTACTCGATTTTATCCGATGTTGCCGGATTTGCACAATTTTTTCAGAGTTTGCCCGAACCGCCGCGCCGCCGCAAAAAATGCCGTCTGAAGCCTCGGGCATCGGCTTCAGACGGCATTTTCCACTCAGGGCGGATTATTTGACGCGCAGCACTTCCAGCGTGTTGGTCGAACCGGATTCGCGCATTTGCGAGCCGCTGGTGATGATGTACTGGTCGCCGGAATGCAGGATGTTGTGTTCCACCAGCATCGTTTCGACTTCGTTCAACGCCGTGTCGTGGTCGGTGCTGGTTGCCAAAATCAGCGGACGCACGCCCCGGTACATCGCCATACGGCGTTGGGCGGAAACGCTCGGGGTCAGCGCGAAAATCGGCAGGGTGATATTGTGGCGGCTGATTTCAAAGGCGGTCGAACCGCTTTCGGTCAGGGCGACGATGGCTTTGGCGTGAACCGCGCGCGCCACGCTGACCGCGCCGCCGGCAACCGCCAGGTTGGTGCTGACGGCTTCGGGATACTCAACCTGTTCGGCAACGCCGTTGAGCGAATTCTGTTCTTTTTCGGCAGCCGCGCAGATAATCGCCATTTGGCTGACGGTTTCAAACGGATACGCGCCGACGGCGGTTTCGGCGGAACACATCACCGCATCGGTGCCGTCCAATACCGCGTTTGCCACATCGCTGACTTCCGCGCGGGTCGGCACGGGGTTGGTAATCATCGATTCCATCATTTGCGTCGCCGTAATGCTGAAGCGGCGCAACTCGCGGGCGCGGCGGATCATCCGTTTTTGCAGGGCGGGGACGGCGGCGTGTCCGACTTCGACCGCCAAGTCGCCGCGCGCAACCATAATGCCGTCGCCGGCGAGGATGATTTCATCAAGGTTTTCAATCGCTTCCACACGTTCGATTTTGGAAACCAAACCGGGGCGCACGGCAGTGCTGCCTTTCATTTCTTCTTCGACTTTGGCGCGCGCGATGTGCAGGTCTTCGGCGGACTTCACAAAGCTGATGGCGAGGTAGTCGCAACCGATGGCAATCGCGGTTTTCAGGTCGCGGAAGTCTTTTTCTGTCAACGCGCCTGCGGACAAACCGCCGCCGCGCTTATTGATGCCTTTGTTGCTTTTCAGGACGTGGCTGTTTTCCACCCTTGTGATAATCCTGCTGCCTTCGACGGATTCCACGGTCAGGGTCAGCAGGCCGTCGTCCAGCCACAAGACATCGCCTGCGGCAACGTCGTCGGGCAGGTCGCGGTAGTCCAAACCGACCGCCTCGCGCGTGCCTTCGCCTTCGAGCGCGGCATCCAGTACCAGTGTTTCGCCTTTGTTCAATTCGATGCTGCCGCCGGCGATTTTGCCCACGCGGATTTTTGGGCCTTGCAGGTCGGCAATGATGGCGATTTCCTGTCCAGCGCGTTTTGCCGCCTCGCGCACGATGCGGGCGTTTTCCTGATGGAATTCGGGCGTGCCGTGGCTGAAGTTGAAGCGGACGACGTTCAGGCCGCCGACGCGGATCATATCTTCCAACAGTTCTACGTTATTGCTGCCCGGCCCGAGGGTGGCGACGATTTTGGTGTTGTGGCTGATGCGGGTCAGATCGCGGCTTGTCTGGTTCATATGAAAGTCCTTTCGGTCTCAATCGGGTGTTTTGCGGTATTTTGTTGCAAAATTACAGAAATTTGGAACCGGTTTGATGCCATTTGATGAACGCGGCGGAATATTCTGTAAAAATATGATTTAAATTAATGGTTTGATATTTTACCTGCAAACCGCCTTTTTTGGTGCAAAATTACACGGTTTTATGATTTAGGCTAAATTTATTTTTTGTTCGGCGGCTTGCGCGGTCGGGTAAAATGAAGGTTTTGAACGGTTGGTCGGACAGGACGATGTGGCGGGTTTTGAGTGCTTTGCCGATAGGCGTGGTGTTTTTTGATTTGATCTACGGTTTTGTGTTGAACGTGTTGCAGGGTTTGGATTTGCAGCGTGCCGTGCCGGATTCGGAAGGCGTGCTGGCGGTTACGCCCGATATTGCGTTCAACAGTTTGCAGATTGTCGCCAACGGCGGTATGGCGGCGGTGGTCTGTTTCGGGTTGGCGGTCGTGTTTCTGCTCAACCGTTCGGTGCGGCGGCGGCAGGTCTTGGAAATCGGGGTGTTCCGGATGTTGGGGCTGGTGGCGGTATTGGCGTTCAGCGCGCCTTCGCTGTGGGAGTGGGCGAACGCGCTGCCGCTGCTGCTGAAGGGCGCGGACGTGGTCAATACGGGGAATGCGCGTTATGTGCTGACGGCTTTGTGTATGCCCTTTCCGGCGGTGTCGTGCGTCATCGGGCTGGTGGGGCGGTTCAGGCTTCAGACGGCATCGGGCAGGGCGGCAAAGGCAGGGGGTGCGGGCAAGGCGGGCGGATAGGGCGCGTATTTTAAAATGCCGTCTGAAAGGGCTTCAGACGGCATTTTTCAGCGGGCGTGCCGGGTTTCGATACCGGCTTTGATTTCGCCGTAAACCTGAGTGCCGCCTTGTCCGGACGGGGTGGCGCAGGCGGCGAGTGCCGACAGGGTGCAGATGAGGATGAGTGTTTTCATTTGGGATCGCAACGGAAGTGGTAGGCGCAGATTTCAAAACCGTTTTTGAAATACAGGCGGTGCGCGTCGGCGCGGTCGTGGTTGACGTGGACGTTAAGGTGGATTTTGGTTACTCCTGTTTCCGCGCCGATTTTGCGGACTTCTTCCAGCAGGCGCGAAGCGTAGCCTTTGCGGCGGCTTTGCGGCAGGGTAACGATGTCGTCGATGTGGATGTGGCGGCCGCCGGCGAGGGTGCAGGCTTCGCGGAAGCCGCAGACGGCGACGGCATTGTGTTTGCCTTCTTCAAAAATACCCAGCAGGCGGTAGCCTTGGGGGCGTTGGATTTTGTTGATTTGTTCGGTAAAGCGGTTGATGTCGGTCAGGGCGGAACGCAAAACGCTCAAGGCTGCAAAGGCGGTGGCGGTGTCGTCCGCGCCGATTTCGCGTAAAACGTAGGATGCGCCCGAGGCGGTCTGTTCCTGTGCTTTTTCGGCGGCGTGTTTTTCTTCGATTGCCTGTGCCAGCAGGACGCGCTCGTCGGTAGGGTCGTTTTGTCCGCCCTGTTCGCGTTCTTCGAGCAGGGCTTTGCAGTCGATGACGCGCAGGTCGTTGTCGGCGGCAAAGTCCATCAGGAAGCGGAACATTTGGGGGTTGTCGGTTTCCAGTTTTTTATCGACGGCGACGCAGCGGATGTTGTCCACTAAAATCGGGCGCACCCATTTCGAGTAGGAGAGACGGTTGTCTTTGGTAAACGAGGACAGAATGCCGCACAGGCGTTCCGCCCAGTCGCTGGGGCGGAAAATCTTGCCGGAACTCGTTGTGCCGTGGATGACGACTTCGTAGGGGTTGCAGACTAACATGGCGGCTTCCTGAAAAGAAATGTCTGGCGCGATTATACCTTATGCTTATGCGGGCGTGTTTGGATATGCCGTCTGAAAAGTACGGGATTCGTGCGGTAAAACTTTGCGGCGGCAAATGTGCGATAATACGCGCCGTATTGCCGCTTTTGCGAAGCTGTTCCGCAAACATACGGGCGGCGTGGACGTATAACCGGATACCCGCCTGACGCGGGTTTTTTACGGAAGGGGGGCAAAAATGCCTAATCCGCTTTACAGACAGCACATCATCTCCATTTCGGATTTGTCGCGCGAACAGTTGGAATGCCTGCTTCAGACGGCATTGAAGCTGAAGGCGCATCCGCGCGGCGATTTGTTGGAAGGGAAACTTATCGGTTCGTGCTTCTTTGAACCGTCCACGCGTACGCGCCTGTCGTTTGAAACGGCGGTGCAGCGGCTGGGCGGCAAAGTTATCGGTTTCTCGGACGGCGCGAATACCAGTGCCAAAAAAGGCGAGACGCTTGCCGATACCGCCCGCATCATTTCCGGCTACACCGACGCAATCATCCAACGCCACCCCAAAGACGGCGCGGCGCGCGTGGCGGCGGAGTTTTCGCGCGTCCCCGTCATCAACGCCGGCGACGGCACGAACCAGCATCCCAGCCAGACCTTGTTGGATCTGGTAACGATTTATGAAACGCAGGGGCGTTTGGACAAGCTCAAAATCGCAATGGCGGGCGACTTGAAATACGGGCGCACCGTGCATTCGCTTTGTCAGGCGTTGAAACGTTGGAATTGTGAATTTGCCTTTGTTTCGCCGCCCAGCCTAGCCATGCCCGACTATATTACCGAAGAGTTGGACGAAGCTGGTTGCCGATACCGTATCCTCGGCAGTTTGGAAGAAGCGGCGGAATGGGCAGATATCCTGTATATGACCCGTGTTCAGCGCGAGCGTTTCGACGAACAGGAATTTGCCAAAATCCAAGGCAAATTCAACCTCGACGCATCCATGCTTGCCCGCGCCAAACCGAACCTGCGCGTGCTGCACCCCCTGCCGCGCGTGGACGAAATCCATCCCGATGTCGATGCTACGCCGCATGCCTATTATTTCGAGCAGGCAACCAACGGCGTTTATGCGCGTATGGCGATATTGTCGCTGGTGTTGAACGAAGAAGTGTGAGGAACCGATATGGAAACCCCGAAACTCAGTGTCGAAGCCATTGAAAAAGGTACGGTTATCGACCATATTCCCGCCGGCAGGGGGCTGACCATCCTGCGCCAGTTCAAACTTTTGCACTACGGCAACGCAGTAACCGTGGGCTTCAACCTGCCCAGCAAAACCCAAGGCAGCAAAGACATCATCAAAATCAAAGGCGTGTGCTTGGACGACAAAGCCGCCGACCGCCTCGCCCTGTTCGCCCCCGAAGCGGTGGTCAATACCATCGACAATTTCAAGGTCGTGCAGAAGCGGCATTTGAACCTGCCCGACGAAATCGCCGAAGTGTTCCGCTGTCCGAACACGAATTGCGCCGGCCATGGCGAGCCGGTCAAAAGCCGGTTTTATGTTAAAAAACACAACGGGCAGACGCGGCTGAAATGCCACTACTGCGAAAAAACCTACAGCCGGGATTCGGTGGCGGAAGCCTGACGGATTCCCTTAAACCGAGTGGGCGGCATTTCGTCTGCCGCCTGTTTTGCCAATCTGAAATGGAATGATGATGCACGCTTCTGTCCAAAGCCGTTTCGCACCGATACTTTATGTTTTGATTTTCTTTGCCGGTTTTTTGACTGCGCAAATCTGGTTCAATCAGAAAGCCTATACTGAAGAGCTGCCTCCGCTTCTGTCCGCATTGTCCGCCGTCGCGCTGGTGTGGCTGGCGTGGGCGTTCGTGTCGGCGCGTTCAAAGGCTAAGGCGGAAAAGTTCTACCGCGAAAAAATGATACAGAACGAAAGCATACACCCCGTCCTGCACGCTTCTTTACAGCATTTGGAACACAAGCCGCAGATGCTCGCCCTGCTGGTCAAAAACCACGGCAAAGGGATGGCGGAGCAGGTCAGGTTTAAGGCGGAAGTGCTGCCCGACGACGAAGACGCGCGCACGATTGCCGCCGAGTTGGCAAAAATGGATATGTTCGCATTGGGGACGGACGCGGTCGCCTCGGGCGAAACCTATGGACGCGTGTTCGCCGATATTTTCGAGTTGTCGGCGGCTTTGGAGGGGCGCGCGTTCAAAGGAATGTTGAAACTGACGGCGGAATATAAAAACATCTTCGGCGATGCCTGCCGTTCGGAAACGGCGTTGGAGTTGGGCGCGCTCAATCAGGCGTTGAGGGAAATCTCGAAAACGCCGGAAAAGCCTAAGCGGATATTTTATTGAAGGTGTCCCGATGTATGGGGCGCGCACGGGCGGCGCGGCGGCTTTTTTCGGCAACAATGCCGTCTGAAGGCTTCAGACGGCATTTTTTCAAGGGGCGGCGGCAAAGCGGCAGGGTGGATTTGAATACCGGCCGATTCTATTTGTTTGCAAAGGGAAAGCCGCCGGTTTCCGTTCGGGCGGAAACCGGCCCTGTTGGATAAAGGGCATTTTGTCCGGCCGAATCAGGGTTCTGCATCAACGGGATATGAAAACACAGCCTCAATAAAAATGCCGTCTGAAGCCTTCAGACGGCATTGTTGCCGAGGGGTTATTGGAAAGGGTCGGAATCGACGCGGGCGCGACCCTGATCCGGCATATTGTCCAAATCCCGTCCCGGATTGGCGGCGGTGTCGCCTTCGGAAATATCGGAGATGTTTTCCAAAATAATGGCGTAAGCCAGTCTCGGCGTAGTGTGGTAAACCATTGCCAAGCCCACTTCTTCGGCAGGTGTCGAAATCAGCTCGACGGTATCCCTGCTTTTAGGTTCTTCGGCCAAATTGTTGGAGAGGTTGACCTGCATCGTTTTCTTGCGTTTGTAGAGGCTTAAAACCGCGCCTTTGTCCAATCCGTCGTCCCCGCCTTTGTCTATCGTAATGGTTTTGAACTGTCCGCCGACCCCCGCGCCTTCAAACACGGAAACGATTTTCGCCTGAACCGGTTGGGAGGGCTCGTGCGGCACCATATTGAAGCGGTCGGTGTCTTCCGGCATTTTCATCAGGTAGTCGCCCTGCTGTATTTCGGAAATGGCGGTTTCGACCACCAGCGGCTGTATCGAATGGGTACGCAGCGGGGTAATCAAAGGATGGGTGCGGGTATAGTATTCGTTGTCTTTCAGCCGTTCTTCAGCCTGTTTCGAGCGTTGTTCGAGGGCGGAGTCGGTATAGTCGAGGGAGCGCACGATGCCGCCGAATGCGACTTCCTGCCCGAGGAATTTACCCGTATCCGGATCGGTGATGTTTTTATTGATACGGTAGGTCAGGTAGCGGCCTGGCTCTTTCAGGCCTTTGGTGTAAACCCTAGTGCCTTTGGTGTACAGCAGCCTGCCTTCGGGGCCCGAAACCAGGCGCGGCGCGGCAGCGGTTTCTTTGCGGGAAACGATTTGCGGATGCTGCATAAAGATGCGGTAGAAGTTGACATCGATGGCGGGAATACCGTATCCGGAAACTTCCTTATCCGGACTCATTTTGACGACGGGGATGCCGTCTGTCTGTTCCAAGCCGAGGCGCGGTTCGCCGTTAACGTAGCGCAACACCAATACCTGGCCCGGATAAATCAGGTCGGGATTGCGGATTTGGCCCCGGTTCGCACCCCACAGGCGGCCCCATTGCCACGGGCTGTACAGGTATTTGCCCGAAATGCCCCACAGGGTGTCGCCCTGTTTGACCGTGTAGCGTTGCGGCGCGTTCGGGCGCACCTTCAGATTTGCCGCCAAAGTTTGTGTTGATAATGCCATACCTGCCGCGCAGAGCAGGGTTATAATACGACGTTGCATAACCGTTCCCCTTATCTGATGAATTTCGGTTTGTCTTGCCTGATTGGGTTGGAAAAAGCGGCGGCGGTCTTTTCGGGACGTGCCGCATGACAATAAATGTCTCGCATTTTAACATCGAATTATCCGCACCATCACGGTAATTATGAAAAACAGGCGGCGTATCCGCCTAAGGAAAGAGAAAATTATGGCTTTACTGAATATCCTCCAATATCCCGACGAGCGTTTGCACACGGTGGCGAAGCCTGTCGAACAAGTCGATGAGCGCGTCCGGAAGCTGGTTGCCGATATGTTTGAAACGATGTACGAGGCGCGCGGCATCGGGCTGGCGGCGACGCAGGTCGATGTGCACGAGCGCATCGTCGTGATGGATTTGACCGAAGACCGCAGCGAACCGCGCGTGTTCATCAACCCCGTCATCGTCGAAAAAGACGGCGAAACCACTTACGAAGAGGGCTGCCTGTCCGTACCGGGCATTTACGACACCGTTACCCGCGCCGAACGCGTCAAGGTCGAGGCTTTGAATGAAAAAGGCGAAAAGTTCACGCTGGAGGCGGACGGCTTGCTGGCGATTTGCGTGCAGCACGAGTTGGACCACCTGATGGGCATCGTGTTTGTCGAACGCCTTTCCCAACTCAAGCAGGGACGCATTAAAACCAAGCTGAAAAAACGTCAGAAACATACGATTTGACCCTTTTGCCGTGCCGTCTGAACGCTGCAAGGTTTTCAGACGGCACGCCCTTATCCGACAACTTTACGCACACGCAGGAACACGCTATGAAAGTCATCTTTGCCGGCACGCCCGATTTTGCCGCCGCCGCCTTAAAAGCCGTTGCCGCCGCCGGTTTTGAAATCCCGCTGGTGCTGACCCAGCCCGACCGTCCGAAAGGGCGCGGTATGCAACTGACTGCCCCGCCTGTCAAACAAGCCGCGCTGGAACTCGGTTTGCGCGTGGCACAGCCCGAAAAACTGCGCAACAACGCCGAAGCCCTGCAAATGCTCAAAGAGGTCGAGGCAGACGTAATGGTGGTTGCCGCGTATGGTTTGATTTTGCCGCAGGAAGTGTTGGATACACCGAAACACGGCTGCCTCAACATCCACGCCTCGCTGCTGCCCCGTTGGCGCGGCGCGGCGCCGATTCAGCGCGCGATTGAGGCAGGCGATGCCGAAACCGGCGTGTGCATTATGCAGATGGATGCTGGTTTGGACACCGGCGATGTGGTCAGCGAACACCGCTACGCCATCCAACCTACCGATACCGCCAACGAAGTCTACGACGCGCTGATGGAAATCGGTGCGGCGGCGGTTGTTGCCGATTTGCAACAGCTTCAAAGCAAAGGCCGTCTGAACGCGGTCAAACAGCCCGAAGAAGGCGTAACTTACGCCCAAAAATTAAGCAAAGAAGAAGCGCGTATCGATTGGAGCGAAAGCGCGGCGGTTATCGAACGCAAAATCCGCGCCTTCAACCCCGTGCCTGCCGCGTGGGTCAAATATCAGGGCAAGCCGATGAAAATCCGGCGGGCGGAAGTGGTGGCGCAACAAGGCACGGCAGGCGAAGTGTTGTCCTGTTCGGCGGACGGTTTGGTCGTTGCCTGCGGCGAAAACGCGCTGAAGATTACCGAATTGCAGCCTGCCGGCGGCAGGCGTATGAATATCGCGGCGTTTGCGGCGGGACGGCATATCGAAGCAGGGACGAAGCTGTAAATCCCTTCAGACGGCATTTGAACTGCAAACGGGGATGCCGTCTGAAACCATCAGTTGAAGAAAGCGAATCACATAATATGAGTATGGCACTTGCCCAAAAACTTGCCGCCGACAGCATTGCGGCGGTTGCCGAAGGGCGCAACCTTCAGGACGTGTTGGCGCAAATCCGCACCGCGCATCCCGACCTTACGGCGCAGGAAAACGGCGCGTTGCAGGACATCGCCTACGGCTGCCAGCGTTATTTGGGCAGTTTGAAACATATGCTCGCGCAGATGCTGAAAAAACCGATTGACAATCCGCAGCTCGAAAGCCTGCTTTTGGCGGCGTTGTACCAACTGCATTACACGCGCAACGCGCCGCACGCCGTGGTCAACGAAGCTGTTGAAAGCATCGCCAAAATCGGGCGCGGGCAGTACCGTTCGTTTGCCAACGCGGTTTTGCGCCGCTTTTTGCGCGAACGCGACAAGCTTGCTGCCTCGTGTAAAAAAGACGATGTGGCGAAACACAACCTGCCGCTGTGGTGGGTGGCTTATTTGAGAAACCATTATCCGAAACACTGGCACAACATCACCGCCGCGCTGCAATCCCATCCGCCGATGACGTTGCGCGTCAACCGCCGACACGGCAATGCTGAAAGCTATTTGGAAAAACTGGCTGCGGAAGGCATTGCGGCTAAGGCGTTGGACGAATATGCGGTTACGTTGGAAGAAGCCGTGCCGGTAAACCGTCTGCCCGGTTTTTCAGACGGCATTGTTTCGGTACAGGACTTCGGCGCGCAGCAGGCGGCGTATCTCCTTAACCCGAAAGACGGCGAACGGATTTTGGACGCGTGCGCCGCGCCGGGCGGCAAGACGGGGCATATTTTGGAACTGGCGGATTGCCGCGTTACCGCCTTGGACATTGATGCAGGCCGTCTGAAGCGTGTGGAGGACAATATCGCCCGTTTGGGCTTTCAGACGGCATCGGCGGCGTGTGCCGATGCGCGGGATTTGGCGGCGTGGTATGATGGAAAGCCTTTCGACGCAATCCTTGCCGACGTGCCATGCACCGCTTCCGGCGTGGCGCGGCGCAATCCCGACGTGAAATGGCTGCGCCGTCCGACCGACGCGCTCAAAACCGCCCGCCAGCAGGAAGCCCTGCTGGACGCACTTTGGCAGACGCTGAAACAGGGCGGCAGAATGCTGCTTGCCACCTGTTCCGTGTTCGTCGAAGAAAACGACGGGCAATTGCAAAAATTCCTCAACCGCCATGCCGATGCCGAACCGATCGAATCGCGGGTGCTTTTACCGAACAAACACCAAGATGGCTTTTATTACGCGCTTATTCAAAAGCATTAAACAATGGCTTGTGCTGCTGCCGATGCTTTCCGTTTTGCCGGACGCGGCGGCGGAGGGCATTGCCGCGATCCGTGCCGAAGCGAGGATAACCGACGGCGGGCGGCTTTCCATCAGCAGCCGCTTCCAAACCGAGCTGCCCGACCAGCTCCAACAGGCGTTGCGCCAAGGCGTACCGCTCAACTTTACCCTGAGCTGGCAGCTTTCCGCCCCGACAATCGCCGCCTACCGGTTCAAATTCGACCAGCTTATCGGCGGCGATGCCGATATCTATTACAAACTGACCTTTCATCCGCTGACCAACCGCTACCGCGTTACCGTCGGCGCGTTTTCGACAGACTACGACACTTTGGCGGCGGCATTGCGCGCGACCGGCGCGGTTGCCAATTGGAAAGTCCTGCACAAAGGCGCGCTGTCCGGCGCGGAAGCGGGGGAAACCAAAGCCGAAATCCGCCTGACGCTGTCCACGGCGAAACTGCCCAAGCCCTTCCAAATCAACGCATTGACTGCTAAGAACTGGCATTTGGATTCGGGTTGGAAACCTTTAAACATTATCGGGAACAAATAATGCGCCGCTTTCTGCCTGTTTCCGCCGCGTGCGCCGTCGTCCTGCTGTACGGATTGACGGCGGCGACCGGCAGTGCCAGTGCGCTGGCGGATTATTTTTGGTGGATAGTCGCATTCAGCGCAATGCTGCTGCTGGTGTTGTCTGCCGTTCTGGCGCGTTATGTCATATTGCTGTTGAAAGACAGGCGCAACGGCGTGTTCGGTTCGCAGATTGCCAAACGCCTTTCCGGGATGTTCACGCTGGTCGCCGTACTGCCCGGCGTGTTCCTGTTCGGTGTTTCCGCACAGTTCATCAACGGTACGATTAATTCGTGGTTCGGCAATGACACCCACGAAGCCCTCGAACGCAGCCTCAATTTGAGCAAGTCCGCACTGGATTTGGCGGCAGACAATGCCGTCAGCAACGCCGTTCCCGTACAGATAGACCTCATCGGCACCGCCTCCCTGTCGGGCAATATGGGCAGTGTGCTGGAACACTACGCCGGCAGCGGTTTTGCCCAGCTTGCCCTGTACAATGCCGCAAGCGGCAAAATCGAAAAAAGCATCAATCCGCACCAATTCGACCAGCCGCTTCCCGACAAAGCACATTGGGAACAGATTCAGCAGACCGGTTCGGTTCGGAGTTTGGAAAGCATAGGCGGCGTATTGTACGCGCAGGGCTGGCTGTCGGCGGGTACGCACAACGGACGCGATTACGCGCTGTTCTTCCGCCAGCCGATTCCCGAAAATGTGGCACAGGATGCCGTCTTAATCGAAAAGGCGCGTGCGAAATATGCCGAATTGAGTTACAGCAAAAAAGGTTTGCAGACCTTTTTTCTGGTAACCCTGCTGATTGCCTCGCTGCTGTCGATTTTTCTTGCACTGGTAATGGCACTGTATTTTGCCCGCCGTTTCGTCGAACCCATTTTGTCGCTTGCCGAGGGGGCGAAGGCGGTGGCGCAGGGCGATTTCAGCCAGACGCGCCCCGTGTTGCGCAACGACGAGTTCGGACGTTTGACCAAGCTGTTCAACCATATGACCGAGCAGCTTTCCATCGCCAAAGAAGCAGACGAACGCAACCGCCGGCGCGAGGAAGCCGCCCGCCACTACCTCGAATGCGTGTTGGAGGGGCTGACTACCGGTGTGGTGGTGTTTGACGAACAAGGCCGTCTGAAAACCTTCAACAAGGCGGCGGAACAGATTTTGGGGATGCCGCTCGCCCCCCTGTGGGGCAGCAGCCGGCACGGTTGGCACGGCGTTTCGGCGCAGCAGTCCCTGCTTGCCGAAGTGTTTGCCGCCATCGGTACGGCGGCGGGTACGGACAAGCCGGTACAGGTGGAATATGCCGCGCCGGACGATGCCAAAATCCTGCTGGGCAAGGCAACCGTCCTGCCCGAAGACAACGGCAACGGCGTGGTGATGGTGATTGACGACATCACCGTGCTGATACGCGCGCAAAAAGAGGCCGCGTGGGGCGAAGTGGCGAAACGGCTGGCACACGAAATCCGCAATCCGCTCACGCCCATCCAGCTTTCCGCCGAACGGCTGGCGTGGAAATTGGGCGGGAAGCTGGACGAGCAGGACGCGCAAATCCTGACGCGTTCGACCGAAACCATCATCAAACAGGTGGCGGCGTTGAAAGAAATGGTCGAGGCATTCCGCAATTACGCGCGCGCCCCTTCGCTCAAACTGGAAAATCAGGATTTGAACGCCTTAATCGGCGATGTTTTGGCTCTGTACGAAGCCGGCCCGTGCCGGTTTGAGGCGGAACTTGCCGGCGAACCGCTGATGATGGCGGCGGATACGACCGCCATGCGGCAGGTGCTGCACAATATTTTCAAAAATGCCGCCGAAGCGGCGGAAGAAGCCGATGTGCCCGAAGTCAGGGTAAAATCGGAAGCGGGGCAGGACGGTCGGATTGTCCTGACGGTTTGCGACAACGGCAAAGGGTTCGGCAGGGAAATGCTGCACAACGCCTTCGAGCCGTATGTAACGGACAAACCGGCGGGAACGGGACTGGGTCTGCCCGTGGTGAAAAAAATCATTGAAGAACACGGCGGCCGCATCAGTTTGAGCAATCAGGATGCGGGCGGGGCGTGTGTCAGAATCATCTTGCCAAAAACGGTAGAAACTTATGCGTAGCAGCGATATTTTAATTGTAGATGACGAAATCGGCATCCGCGACCTGCTGTCGGAAATCCTGCAGGACGAAGGCTATTCGGTCGCGTTGGCGGAAAACGCCGAAGAGGCGCGCAAGCTGCGCCATCAGGTACGCCCGGCGATGGTGCTGCTGGATATTTGGATGCCCGATTGCGACGGCATTACCCTTTTGAAGGAATGGGCGAAAAACGGGCAGCTCAATATGCCGGTGGTGATGATGAGCGGGCACGCCAGCATCGATACTGCCGTAGAAGCGACCAAAATCGGCGCGATCGATTTTTTGGAAAAACCGATTTCCCTGCAAAAGCTGCTGTCTGCCGTCGAAAACGCGTTGAAACACGGTGCGGCTCAAATCGAAACGGGACCGGTGTTCGACAAGCTGGGCAACAGTGCCGCGATTCAGGAGATGAACCGCGAAGTCGAAGCGGCGGCAAAACGCACGTCCCCTATATTTTTGACGGGCGAGGCGGGGTCGCCGTTTGAAACCGTGGCGCGCTATTTCCATAAAAACGGTACGCCGTGGGTCAGTCCGGCAAGGGTCGAATATCTGATCGATATGCCGATGGAACTGTTGCAGAAGGCGGAGGGCGGCGTTTTGTATGTCGGCGACATCGCCCAATACAGCCGCAATATCCAAACCGGCATTGCCTTTATCATCGGCAAGGCGGAACGCTGCCGCGTCAGGGTGGTCGCATCGGGCAGCAGGACGGCAGGTTCAGACGGCATTGCCTGCGAGGAAAAGCTGGCGGAACTGCTGTCGGAGTCGGTCGTCCGCATTCCGCCGCTGCGTATGCAGCATGAGGACATCGCCTTCCTGATTCAGGGGATTGCCTGCGAGGTGGCGGAAAGCCAAAAGATTGCGCCAGCCCCATTCAGTGAAGATGCGCTTGCCGTGCTGACCCGTTACGACTGGCCGGGAAATTTCGACCAACTGCAAAGCGTCGTAGCAACGCTGCTGTTGGAGGCGGACGGACAGGAAATCGGCGCAGGGGCGGTTTCTTCCCTTTTGGGGCAGAATGTGCCTGCCGAGGGGGCGGAAGATATGGCGGGCGGCTTCAACTTCAATCTGCCGCTGCGCGAATTGAGGGAGGAGGTGGAGCGGCGTTATTTCGAGTACCACATCGCCCAAGAAGGTCAGAATATGAGCAAAGTGGCGCAGAAGGTCGGTTTGGAACGCACGCACCTTTACCGCAAACTCAAACAGCTCGGCATCGGCGTTTCGCGCCGGGCGGGGGAAAAAACCGAAGAATAGGCCCGGACGGCCGGTTTTCCGGTTGCGGGCTTCTGTTTTCAGACGGCATTTGGTGCAAATGCCGTCTGAAATCGTAAGGGGACGGATTTTATGACAGAGGACGAACGTTTCGCGTGGCTGCAATTGGCGTTTACGCCCTATATCGGCGCGGAAAGTTTCCTGCTGCTGATGCGCCGTTTCGGCAGCGCGCAAAATGCCTTGTCCGCACCGGCGGAACAGGTTGCCCCGGCGGTGCGGCATAAGCACGCGCTTGAGGCTTGGCGCAATGCGGAAAAACGCGCTTTGGCGCGGCAGGCGGCAGAAGCGGCGTTGGAATGGGAAATGCGGGACGGATGCCGCCTGATGCTGCTTCAGGATGAAGATTTCCCCGAAATGCTGACGCAGGGGCTGACCGCGCCGCCGGTTTTGTTTTTGCGCGGCAACGTGCGGCTGCTGCACAAGCCTTCCGCCGCCATCGTCGGCAGCCGCTATGCCACGCCTCAGGCCATGCGGATTGCCAAAGATTTCGGCAGGGCGTTGGCTGGGAAAGGCATTCCCGTTGTGTCGGGTATGGCTTCGGGCATCGATACCGCCGCCCATCAGGGCGCACTGGAGGCAGAAGGCGGCACCATCGCCGTGTGGGGGACGGGCATAGACCGCATTTACCCGCCGGCCAACAAAAACCTTGCCTATGAAATCGCCGAAAAAGGACTGATTGTCAGCGAGTTCCCCATCGGCACGCGCCCGTATGCCGGCAACTTTCCGCGCCGCAACCGCCTGATTGCCGCGCTGTCGCAGGTTACGCTGGTGGTCGAGGCCGCCTTGGAATCCGGTTCGCTGATTACCGCCGGTTTGGCGGCAGAAATGGGGCGCGAGGTAATGGCGGTACCCGGTTCGATAGACAACCCCCACAGCAAAGGCTGCCACAAACTGATTAAAGACGGAGCGAAACTGACGGAATGTTTGGACGACATCCTGAACGAATGCCCGGGGCTATTGCAAAATACGGGTGCTTCGTCATATTCTATAAATAAGGATATGCCCGACACGGGTCGCCGCGCCGTTCAGACGGCATCCGCCCCGCCACCTGCCGCAAAAATGCCGTCTGAAGGGGCGGCAGGCGGCACAGCCCACGGCGGCATACTGGATAAAATGGGTTTCGACCCCGTCCATCCCGACGTGCTTGCCGGGCAGCTCGCTATGCCTGCCGCAGATTTGTATGCCGCACTGTTGGAATTGGAATTGGACGGCAGCGTTGCCGCAATGCCCGGCGGCAGATACCAGCGTATCCGAACTTGAACGCATAATTTAAGGAACATGAATGACCGAAGTCATTGCCTACCTCATCGAACATTTCCAAGATTTCGATACCTGTCCGCCGCCCGAAGACTTGGGTATGCTGCTCGAAGAAGCGGGTTTCGATACCATGGAAATCGGCAACACCCTGATGATGATGGAAGTATTGCTCAACAGCTCCGAATTTTCCGCCGAACCCGCCGACAGCAGCGCATTGCGCGTGTACAGCAAAGAAGAGACCGACAACCTGCCGCAGGAAGTGATGGGGCTGATGCAATATCTGATTGAAGAAAAAGCCGTAAGCTGCGAACAGCGGGAAATCATCATCCACGCGCTGATGCACATCCCCGGCGACGAAATTACCGTAGATACCGCCAAAGTGCTGACCCTGCTGCTTTTATGGGCAAACAAGAGCGAGCTGCCCGTGTTGGTCGGCGACGAGCTGATGAGCGCGCTTTTACTCGACAACAAACCCACGATGAACTGAAGCGGCTTCAGACGGCATTATCCTGCTAACCTGCCGTCTGAAACGCCGGCATCAAAACCACCATCCAGAGAACGACAAATGGCGAAAAACCTCTTAATCGTCGAATCCCCGTCCAAAGCCAAAACCCTGAAAAAATATTTGGGCGGCGATTTTGAAATCCTCGCGTCCTACGGACATGTCCGCGACCTCGTCCCCAAAAGCGGAGCAGTCGATCCCGACAATGGCTTTGCCATGAAATACCAATTGATCAGCCGCAACAGCAAACACGTCGATGCCATCGTTGCCGGTGCCAAAGAAGCTGAAAACATCTACCTCGCAACCGACCCGGATAGGGAAGGCGAAGCCATTTCTTGGCATCTTTTGGAAATCCTTAAATCCAAACGCGGCTTGAAAAACATCAAGCCGCAGCGTGTCGTATTTCACGAAATCACCAAAAACGCCGTGCTCGATGCGGTTGCCCATCCGCGCGAAATCGAAATGGACTTGGTCGATGCGCAACAAGCCCGTCGCGCTTTGGACTATCTGGTCGGTTTCAACCTCTCGCCATTGTTGTGGAAAAAAATTCGCCGCGGTTTGAGTGCAGGCCGTGTGCAAAGCCCCGCACTGCGTTTGATTTGCGAACGCGAAAATGAAATCCGCGCGTTTGAAGCGCAGGAATATTGGACGGTACATCTCGACAGCCACAAAGGCCGCAGTAAGTTTACCGCCAAACTCGCCCAATACAACGGCGCGAAACTCGAACAATTCGACCTGCCGAACGAAGCCGCGCAAGCCGACGTGTTGAAAGAACTCGAAGGCAAAGAGGCAGTCGTTACCGCCATCGAAAAGAAAAAGCGCAGCCGCAACCCCGCCGCGCCGTTCACCACATCTACCATGCAGCAGGATGCCGTGCGCAAACTCGGCTTTACCACCGACCGCACCATGCGTACCGCCCAACAGCTTTACGAAGGTATAGACGTAGGGCAGGGTGCCATCGGTTTGATTACCTATATGCGTACCGACAGCGTGAATTTGGCAGATGAAGCATTAACCGAAATCCGCCATTACATCGAAAACAAAATCGGCAAAGAATATCTGCCGAGTGCCGCCAAGCAATACAAAACCAAATCCAAAAACGCCCAAGAAGCGCACGAAGCGATCCGTCCGACTTCCGTGTACCGCACGCCCGAAAGCGTCAAACCCTTCCTGAGCGCAGATCAGTTCAAACTCTATCAAATGATTTGGCAGCGCACCGTCGCCTGTCAGATGACGCCCGCCAAATTCGACCAAACCACCGTCGATATTACCGTCGGCAAAGGCGTATTCCGCGTAACCGGACAAGTGCAAACCTTCGCAGGCTTCCTCAGCGTTTACGAAGAAAGTAGCGACGATGAAGAAGGCGAAGACAGCAAAAAACTGCCTGAAATGAGCGAAGGCGACAAACTGCCCGTGGACAAACTCTACGGCGAGCAACACTTCACCACCCCGCCGCCGCGCTACAACGAAGCCACACTGGTTAAAGCCCTCGAAGAATACGGCATCGGCCGCCCCTCGACCTACGCCAGCATCATCTCCACGCTCAAAGACCGCGAATACGTTACCCTTGAGCAAAAACGCTTCATGCCTACCGACACAGGCGACATCGTCAATAAATTCCTGACCGAACACTTCGCCCAATATGTCGATTACCACTTCACCGCCAAACTCGAAGACCAGCTTGACGAAATTGCCAACGGCAAACGCCAATGGATTCCCGTGATGGACAAATTCTGGAAACCGTTCATCAAGCAAGTAGAAGAAAAAGAGGGCATCGAACGCGCCAAATTCACCACGCAGGAACTTGACGAAACCTGCCCGAAATGCGGCGAACACAAACTGCAAATTAAATTCGGCAAAATGGGTCGTTTTGTTGCGTGTGCCGGTTATCCCGAGTGCAGCTACACGCGCAACGTCAACGAAACTGCCGAAGAAGCCGCCGAGCGCATCGCCAAAGCCGAGGCTGAACAAGCCGAACTCGACGGACGCGAGTGTCCGAAATGCGGCGGTCGTCTAGTGTACAAATACAGCCGCACCGGCAGCAAATTCATCGGCTGCGCCAACTACCCCAAATGCAAACACGTCGAGCCGCTGGAAAAACCGAAAGATACCGGCGTCCAATGCCCGCAATGCAAAAAAGGCAACCTCGTCGAGCGCAAATCCCGCTACGGCAAATTGTTTTACAGTTGCAGCACCTATCCCGACTGCAACTACGCCACTTGGAACCCGCCCGTTGCCGAAGAATGCCCGAACTGCCATTGGCCGGTTTTAACCATCAAAACCACCAAACGCTGGGGTGTGGAAAAAGTCTGTCCGCAAAAAGAATGCGGCTGGAAAGAACAGATTGAACCGCCTGCACCGAAAGAGTGAAGCGGTTGGGATTGAGATGGAAGAAAATGCCGTCTGAAAGGAGTTTCAGACGGCATTTTGTTTATTAAAATAGATCACCTTGGATGCCTTGGCTCGATGAAGAAATTGTTGTTTTTTCAAATCCTTGGAAAATTTGATTTATTGCATCTTCAGGCTGATGAGGATTAATCACAAGCGTTGTTTTATCCTTAATTAATTCACGATTTAAATCGTATTTGGGGTTTTCTTTGTTGTTTTCATCATAAATAACAGCTCGTGAAATCCCATACTGTTTTGCTTTCTCAAGTGCATGGCGTGAGCCGCTATCAATTTTTTTGCTTTTTTTATCAATGCTTTCAGGTGTGTAGCTGGCACTTAAAATAACCGCATCACTAAACAGTGCCTGCAGACGGTCTCGCTTGATAAAACGGCTGATAAGGTCATTATGATTTTTTGGCGGTTCGTAATATTCAGTAATCAACAATCCGTCGTTTGATGCAATTTCTTCTGCTAAATCTCGATTACCGGCAGGTAAAATATCCGTTAACGGACTTGGTAAAATGGCAACGGTCGCACCTGATGACAGTAGTGCCTGTTTGTGTGCCACTGCATCACAGCCCATCGCTAGTCCGCTAACGATAACGGCATTTTTTTCCACTAATTTTTGGACAACTTTTTTTTCATCATCACAAGTATGGTTATCTGGATTTAATAAACCAATAACTGCAACATTGGAATTTTTTTTGCTGAGAAGTGATAAGTCACCTTTATAAAATAAGACAACAGGTTTGTCACTGTCGGGTACATTACCACGAATTAATGGGAAGTCAGGTTCTCCTATGGCAGTAACGCCATCACAGTAATTTTCAATCTCAATAAACTTTTGTTCGATTTGTTTTCTTACTCTTATAAAAGTCTCATTTGTTGCTTGTTCTTCTTTAGGAAGTTTGTTATTTAGCAAAGTTACAATTTCTTCGTATGGGGTGCGATGACTTAAGTTTCGTATAATCCATGCGTTTCCGATGCCGTTAAATTCTAAAGCAGTTAATATATTCAAGCTATGTTCTGTATATTTCATGAGAAATTCCTGTTTGTTTTTTAGAAGTTAAAACAAGTTGTTCAAGTCAAAATTATCTTTACCCCCTAAGGGACTTCGGTATTAGCTGGTTATCTGCTGAATATACTTATTGCTTCGGCTCGAATGGATTCTTTATTATTTATGTCATGCTCTAAGTAGGATTTGGTTCGGGCAATAGTGAATAGGATTACTTTTTCTGCACCTTTATCCAATAAAGCCTGTATGCAGTCTTCATCGACATTAACTGTTTTGGTGTAAATATCATCAATAAGTAAAATACGTTTTCCTCGGATTTCATCTGATAAAGAACAAGTATCTGTCGTTATGCCCGGGTAGGGCAAATCCCCATCTCCGCCACAATTTGATTTATTCAAATGAGTTGTACGGGTATCCGTATGTCGAATAATATAGTCAGAACCATCAAAACATGAAACCTCACAAAACATCTCATTATGTTTTGATTGGATTACAGTGATTATTTTGCGAATAGCCTCTAAGAAAAATAATTGACTAATCTGATAAGAAGACCTTGCTTTAGAACGTGGAACAACACAGATGGTATTGAGATTCTCTTTGTCAAGAAGTTCCAGTATTTGATGATAAAATGGAAAAAGCTCGTATGCAGCATTATATAACTCTTCCTCAGAAACATTTTTATAGGTATTTTTAAATACAACAAGGAAATCAGGATTTCCCTGATTACGATATTTGGTATAGTCTAGACAATAGTATGCATCAATATTTGTTTTCAGAAAGCAATTTTTCTGAATAATATGATGCTTAAGGGGAAGGTTATTATATGGATAATCTTTAATAAAATCGTGAACGGACATTGTTATACTCCAATTAAATAAAGTTGCGGGGTCTGCAAGCCTAAAGCAGCGGCTTGTTGAAGCTGTAATTTGTCATCATCAAAAATTAGAACACTATTTGGCAGGAGGTTTAGCCTTTTAAGGGCAAATTCATATTTGTTCGGGATAGAGGGGCAAAATATTTTTTCTTTGAACAAATCGTGAAGATGATGATATTCAATAAGTGAGCTGGCTCGATTCTCATCAGCGTTACTGACGAGAAAAACATCTCGATTGCTATTTTTGAGCAATTGGAATAAAGCCTCATTAAGGATAGTTTGGTTTAGAAAAGAGTGATAAATTTTTTGTTTTTGAATAATAATCTTTTGCTGCACAGATTCTGATAGTGATGTTAAATCTGTACGAGTAATCCTAAATTGATTATGCTTTGAAAAAAGTGTAGAGAATCCCAACGAATTGGCAGCAGACAAATACGCAGCGTTATTAGCTGCATCCGTAAAAATAAGAGTGTTATCTAAGTCAACAAGGAAATTCTTGTAAGGAGAGTGCAAAATATCCTGTTGAGATATATTTGAGTAAGTCATAAAGATGGTGCATAATCATTATTTATTTGAATAATATAAAAAACATTCTTGTTTAGCCAGTCAACCATAGTTTAAAATCTGTCCCGATAATTCAACTACCTACATAGAAAGTTCAGCCCATGGAAACCCACGAAAAAATCCGCCTAATGCGCGAGTTGAACAAATGGTCGCAGGAGGATATGGCGGAAAAGCTGGCGATGTCGGCAGGCGGGTATGCCAAAATCGAACGGGGCGAAACGCAGTTAAATATCCCGCGTTTGGAGCAGTTGGCTCAGATTTTCAAAATCGATATGTGGGACTTGCTCAAATCGGGCGGTGGTGGGATGGTGTTTCAGATTAATGAAGGTGATAGTGGTGGCGATATTGCGTTGTATGCGTCGGGTGATGTTTCGATGAAAATAGAATTTTTAAAAATGGAGTTGGAACATTGTAAAGAAATGTTGGAACAAAAAGACAAAGAAATCGAGCTGCTCCGCAAGCTGACCGAAACCGTTTAAACAGATATGCCGTCTGAAAAAAGTTTTCAGACGGCATATTCTTTGACAGGTCTTGTATAATACCGTTTGAACTTTCAGGCTTTCGATTATGGCGGCAGGCAAACATACCAAACACAGCAACCAGGTACGCATTATCGGCGGGCAATGCCGGGGCAGGAAATTAAGTTTCACATCCGCCGACGGACTGCGTCCGACACCCGACAGCGTGCGTGAAAAGCTGTTTAACTGGCTGGGACAGGATTTGACGGGTAAAACGGTTTTGGATCTCTTCGGAGGCAGTGGCGCACTCGGTATGGAGGCGGCATCGCGTAATGCAAAACGGGTCGTCATTGCAGACAACAACCGTCAAACGGTACAAACCCTTGAGAAAAACAGCCGCGAACTGGGTTTGGGGCAGGTGCAAATCGTCTGTTCAGACGGCATTGCATATTTGAAGACCGCATCCGAACAGTTTGATGTCGTCTTTCTCGACCCGCCGTTTGCATGGCAGGATTGGCAAATCCTGTTCGATGCCTTGAAGCCGCACCTGAACCCCGAGGCATTCGTCTATCTCGAGGCGGGTACGCTGCCGGATATTCCCGATTGGCTGACGGAATATAGAGAGGGGAAATCGGGGCAGAGTACATTTGAATTAAGGATTTTCCAAGTGGCTGAATAATATGCGCTTTGATAATCATTTCCGAGTTGTAAACATTCGTTTGCAACCGTCCGGTTCAAAAAAACCTTGTGCTATAATCCGCGCCCGCCCGGTTTTGATAATTTAGTGGAAAAGGAAAAGAAATGTCGCTCTTTATTACCGACGAGTGCATCAACTGCGACGTATGCGAACCCGAATGTCCGAATGATGCCATTTCCCAAGGCGAGGAAATTTACGAAATCAACCCCAACCTCTGCACTCAGTGCGTCGGACACTACGATGAGCCGCAGTGCCAGCAGGTTTGTCCGGTTGATTGCATCCTGATTGACGAAGAACATCCCGAAACCCATGACGAGTTGATGGCGAAATACGAAAAGATTATCCAGTTTAAATAAATTCTTCTTTAAAACATCAAATTATGTCTGTTTTGAAATAAAATCAAAAAAAAACTTGACGGAAAAGCAAGCCGCTAATAAACTAGCGCTCTCTTTTGGAGGGATTCCCGAGCGGTCAAAGGGGGCAGACTGTAAATCTGTTGCGAAAGCTTCGAAGGTTCGAATCCTTCTCCCTCCACCAAAATTCTTACTTGGAGCAGTAGCGAGTAATGCGGGTGTAGCTCAATGGTAGAGCAGAAGCCTTCCAAGCTTACGGTGAGGGTTCGATTCCCTTCACCCGCTCCAACAATTAGGCCCATGTAGCTCAGGGGTAGAGCACTCCCTTGGTAAGGGAGAGGCCGGCAGTTCAAATCTGCCCATGGGCACCATCTCTTCGATTATTCATTTCTTTAAAGCTTAGATATATAGGATATTGCCATGGCTAAGGAAAAATTCGAACGTAGCAAACCGCACGTAAACGTTGGCACCATCGGTCACGTTGACCATGGTAAAACCACTCTGACTGCTGCTTTGACTACTATTTTGGCTAAAAAATTCGGTGGCGCTGCAAAAGCTTACGAC
>NZ_CAUIXH010000026.1:0-22959 GCF_962707005.1 Neisseria basseii
TGGTCAGCGGCTCGGGTGGATTGGCAGAGCCTTGAGACACCATGGCTGGGGCGGCTGGTTTAGGAATGAGAACACCGAAAGTGTTACCGAAAGAGGCCATGCACTTACTCTCTCCGTCGAGATTCTATATTGTTCAGAATGAAAAAACGATATGCTTAAAGGCTTTAATACGTAGCCAAATCAATTCTGACTGTTTTGAAACAGCATTACACAAAAATTATAACAAATAACAACCTCCAAATGAATTGGATTGCGAGGTACTAAAATAGCATTGACATCCTCCCCGCCCTAAAGGACGGGGATTCCTACCAGCTCCCACGCTTTGCGCGGGCTACTCTCGGTGGGTTCTTGTTGCTGACCTCTCAATGAAGTTCACTTCACAAGCTCTACGGCTGTGTCCCAGCCTGATATTTACACTTGGACGATAGCTCGCCCACGCTCCAAAATGTTCAACGCCCCAACCACATCCGCATTTCCCGTATAGCCGCATTCTACTCATTCAAAATCAGCCTGCGTTTGGCGGTTTTCCTTCGCGGTATAACCGCAACAAGGACAAGTTCTGCTTGTATTTTGCGGCGGAACAGCGGTTAAAAAACCGCCTAGCCATTGCGTTTTATAGTCCAACTGCCGTCTGAACTCGAACCAAGATTGGTCTAGTATCGCCCGGTTCAAACCTGATTTCTGTTTCACATTCTTGCCGTATATATTGCGCCCCTCTGACGGGACGCAATATATAAGGGAGTCCACGGTAATATAAAAGGTCGTCTAACCAGGCGACCTTTTATATTCGATTAATGTTATCCACAGATTTTATGGATGTCTTGGGGAAATCTTACCCTCTCAAAGCAAACAGGATGATGAAGAGTGCAGCAATGCGATTGCCCTGCTCATTTAAAGGTCGAAGGGATTGGGTATTGACTTCGTAAGGAAATTTCCTTACAATGAACAGAATGCTTTAATCTAAGCAGTTTTTAACAATATCAATAAGTTCCCAAGCCGTTAAGTAGAAGATGTGCGTAACTAGGACATTGAAGTCGCAAGTAGCAACAGTAAATTTGAATGAAGGCAGGGCAAAGAGACCATGAAGATTATTTTTGATGCAGTGTCAACTATGACCAGCAAAAACCAAACAACCATTCCCGAGTCAGTACGCAAGGCATTGGGACTGGAAAAACAGGACAAAATCCGTTTTTCCGTCTTAGACAGCAGACAGGTATTGCTAGAAAAAAACAATACTGAGGAAGAAGAATTTGAGCATGATCCAGTTGTTGGAAAATTCCTGCATTTTTTGGAAAATTCTATGACAAAAAATCCGAATTCCATCAAACCCACATCTCAATCACGCTTTAACCGCCTTCGCCAACTGACTTGGGAGACAGATATGAAAGACTAATATGCCTGACTCTCCCATGCAGATAAACGGATATACCGTTTACGAACACGAATGCTTTACGCAGCAATTAGACAGACTGGCCACTACGATAGAAAGCCAGAAACGATCCGAAAAATCCAGTAGATCCGAAGAGACCAAACTGCTGAAACGGATCTTAGACGAAATAGAAAATATTGCCCTTAATCCGGATAGCCCGGAATATCGGCTTGGCAAGACACTCGGCTCGGAATACAAATTTTGGCGACGTGCCAAGTTTATGGGTAGATATCGATTGTTTTTCCGTTATGACTCAAACAGTAAAATCATCATTCTCGCATGGGTAAACGACTCGGGTACGAAAAGAACTTATGGCGGTAAAAATGATGCATATACCGTGTTCAAAAAAATGCTGGGGAACGGAAATCCTCCTTCAGATTGGACTACACTGCTTGACGCAGTATCAAAGGAATAGAACAAAAGAAAACAGCCCTTATGGGCTGTTTTCTTTTTATACTATCCCTTGCCTAGTTGGTGTACAGGCTGCAAATCAGATTTCGTTTTAATGAAGAGGGTAGATGGGGTCATTTGTTGAGTTTTTTGCCTTTTCTAAAATAGATATTCGTTCTTGTTGAATTTTCATAGGTGTTTCTAGGTGTTCAAAGTAAGATGATAATCTGCCCCCTTGTTTCTAAATAATCTCCAATAAGTTGGTCGTATTCAATATATAGAGATAAAAACACATCAAGGAAGCAGTAATGAACAGCGGGTTTTCAAACCATTCTTTGCCGAGTGGGTTTCCGCCCAGAGACATTGAAAATATCAAGCTGATCCTTGTCACTCGATTTATGCTTTTCCTTATGCCTCCTTCGAACGAGACTGACAGTCGAAGAACTGCATTTGAGGATAGAGGCAATGCGGGTAATGCTGACTCCATTTAATGTCATTTCTATAATGTCATTATGGAGTTGTTTATTTGCAGGCTGGCCTTTCATCCACCCTTCTTTTTTTGCTCGTGCAATACCTTGGTTTGCACGATCTCTTCTTGTCTTCCAATCCTCATGGGCAATGCTCAACGCCATACGCAAGAACATTTTCTGCAAGGCTTCCATCAATGGTTCGGTTAAATATTTTGGAAGTGAATCACCCTCCCCCATAAGTTCATCTAAGTTCCCGAAAGAAAAAACGTCAGGCACATGCAGCCTGGCTCCTTTTTCGGTGATTCTTTGAATCAGTAATTCTGCCTCACGAGGTGGGAGGCGAGTGATTCGATCAATTCGTTCAGCAATAACCCAATCACCTTCCTGAAGATCGTCAATGAGTCGATTCAATTCGGGACGACTTGCATCTACCCCACTCGCCTTTTCCTCATAGATTCCAGCTATGTAAAATCCATTTTCTTAGCTTCATCTATAATTTTACGTTGTCACTCTAAATTCGGATAGAGATAGATGGCAAAACTTTTTATATCGATGTTTTACTGGAATTTGATCAACCGGGTAACTCCTCCCTACTCAGACATGAGATAAGGTGGCAGAGAAAATTGGCGGTCGAGATTTGGCATACATCACGATTGGCTTCTAATGCGCCTAAATGTTTAGCCTTATCGAAAATAGGTATCCCGGTGATTCAGATACGGGCAGATAAGGTGCATTGTTGTCAGGCAGCAATACACAAATCAATGTTTCAGGCAGCCTGAAAAACGTATTTGACAGAGAAGCAGTGCAAAACGAGTTGGACTTGCAAAGAACCGTCAGCCAAGATTTTAGTAAAAATGTTCAACAAGCCAATACCGAAATTAACCAACATTTAGACAAACTCAAAGCAGACGAAGAAGCAGTCTTTTTTCATCATCATTGAATGTCCAAAGCCGGCAGATTATTCACTATCTCTTGTGTTTTTATGCTCACGTTGACCACTCTAAGCAACAATTCTAACGGATAACGCGGATTGTGCATGGTATCTGCCGCCCAGTCGTTGGCATCGTTGGTGATGCCTGATTTTTTGTCAACGCTGACGGCTTGGCGTTCCATCACCCATTCAATCGCGGATTTGCCATTGACGATGTAGTCGTAGGCGGCTTCGGGGATGTTTTCCACAGTAATTTTGCCGTTGTAGACGATTTTGGTTTTATCGTCTTTTTTGGCAAATTTCATTTTGATCACGCGGAAATCTTCGGCTGTACCTCCAATGATTTGCTGCGGTGTAAGTTTCAACCCTTTCAGGCTACCTGAAAATTTTACGTCTTGATACATCGGTACGGTTTCGTAGTTCAGGTGCAGTGCCGCTAAATCACGTCCAGCCTGACTGAATGCAGCAAAATCAGCGTAAGTTTTCATGCGCGGAATGCGTGGTAGCTGTTTGCTTAAATTGTCGGCGTAACGTTCGCGGTATTCTTCGCTGTGCAGCAGGCCGTAGATGTAATAGAAGATGTCTTCTTTGCCAATTCGGGCGGCATCGGCGGCGGAATACGGCTCGCGGAAATGAGCCAGCGCGTCGTCGGTGATGGCGGAGCGGAGGATGAGCTTTTTCTGTGCAGGCTGCTTTTCAGACGGTATTTCAGCAGTGAACAGGTCTTGATTTTCCATTACGCTTCCTCCGTTTCGTAGAGGAACATTGGGAAGCATTGCCCGTTCATCTGCAACTGGACATCGGGTATCGCATCGGTCATCAGCACGGAAAAGCCTTTGGTCGTGCCCAGTCCTGTAATACAAATCGTCATGTTGGTTACTCCGTCTCGTAGAGGAACATCGGAAAGCATTGTGCGTCGCCGATAAGGTGTAAATCGGGGATTTGGTCGGTGATAAGCACAGAGAAGCCCTTGCTGCCGGTCGTGGTGAGGCAGATGGCGATATTGGACGGTACTTCGCGGTGTATAATTTCGTTCGTTCGTTCGTTCGTTCGTTCGTTCGTTCGTTCGTTCGTTCGGCTGTTTCTACGCCGTCTGAAAATTCATATACGTCCAATGGGAAGCACTGCCCTTTGGAAATCATCTCCAAATCGGGGATTTCATTGCTGATTAGGGCGGAAAATTCTTTGGTTGAACCGCGTCCTGTTACGGAAATTACTTGATTAGTTTCCAGATTATTAGGGAACATATGCTGTAACTGCCCGACACGATGGGTTAATCCTCCATTGAAATATGTCCTTTGTTTGGAATATGGTCGATATAAACTATCAACAATTTTTGTTTCATCAAATTCTAGTAAAATCCCACGCTCTAAATTTGCTTTCAAACTTGAAGTCCAGCTAATTTTGGTTTCATCCTTATCGATAAAATCATCAATCTGTATTTTTTGGTTTTCAGATAGCCTTTCATAGGCTGTCTGAAAACGTGTTACTTCATTGTTATAAAAACCAATCATTCTCTGGATATTCAGACGCAAAAGGTCGTCTGAAAAGTTGTAGCACCAAGCATCTCGCCCTGTTTCTGCGCCTCTCGAATAATTCTCAAACACCACCAAAGCCTTTTTATCCTTCTTATCCCCCAAGCTGATGTAATTATCAAAATTCGGGTCGCGCTGGTTGAGCCAGTCGTTAAATTCGTCGGGGACGATTTCCTGCCATCCCCGTCGTTCGGCAATGCCGTTGATGCTGCCAAGTTCAGCGATGGTTTCCAGCTTCTGTTCGCGGGTCAGGTAGTCGCCGATGTCGTGGAAATAAATCTGCCCCCGTTTTTCGGACTGCGGGTTTTTGACAAGGATGGAGACGGCAATCGGGGTGCGTGTGCCTTGTCCAAAAACGTTGTCTTTTTCTTTGCGGCGGCGTTCGCCCGATGTGCGGGCGTTACCGCGCAGGTGGAAGATATACAGGCTGGAAAATTCTTCCGCCAAACATTTGCGCAATCCGTCTGCGGTATTGGCTTCTACCCAGCCTGAATTGGTTACGAAGCCGATAACGCCCTGCTGCCCGATGCGGTCGGATGCCCAGCGGATGGCGCGGATGTAGCTGTCGTACAGGGCGTTTTTATTGGTGGCGGCGGAGTGTTCGGCATAGGTTTCTCGGATGCGTGCATCAAGATGCGGATATTCGATGTTGGCATTGTTGTCGTTGGCGGATTCCTGCCCTGCGGAATAGGGCGGATTGCCGATAATGACACGGATGTCCAAGGCTTTCTGCCGTTTGCGGCGTGCGCTGTTGTCCACCAGCATTTCGTCCAGCATGTCGCCTTTCTCGTACATTTGGAAGGTATCGGTCAGGCAGATACCTTCAAAGGGAACGTAGGGGACGTCGTCTGAAACATTGCCGTCAATGTTACCTGCCAGTATGCCGTGGTAGGCGGATTCGATGTTGATGGCGGCGATGTAGTAGGCGAGCAGGACGATTTCGTTGGCGTGGATTTCGCTTTTGTATTTTTCAGGCAGCCTGTCGCGCGGGATGATGCCGCTTTGCAGCAGGCGGGTAATGAAGGTGCCTGTGCCGGTGAAGGGGTCGAGGATGTGCACGCCTTTGTCTTGCAGGCTGCTTTTAAATTCGTGCTGTAAGACGTCTTCCACGCTTTTGATGATGAAATCGACGACTTCGACGGGCGTGTAAACAATGCCGAGCCGTTCTGTCATGCGCGGGAAGGCGTTGCGGAAGAATTTGTCGTAGAGTTCCACGACGATTTTTTGTTTGCCTTCGGCGGTTTCGATGCCGCTGGCACGCAGGTGGACGGAGTCGTAGAAGGATTGCAGGGTATTGCGCTCTTTGTGCAGGTTTTTCTGCTGCAATAAATCCAGCACTTTCTGCATGGCACAGCTCATGGGATTGTGTTCGGCAAAGCTGTAATCGGAAAACAGTGCGTCGAATACAGGTTTGGTAATCATGTGTTGAGCCAGCATTTCGACGATTTCTTCGTCGCTAACGGCGTTGTTGAGGTCGTCGCGCAGTTCGGCAGCAAAGGCCTCGAAGGCTGTGCGCTCTGTTTCGTTGGCAGGGTTTTCCAGAATGGCGTTGATGCTGTCGATATGAGTACGAGCAATTTTGGCAATGTCGTCTGCCCAGTCTTCCCAATGGTGGCGGTTGCCACATTTTTTGACAATTTTTGCGTAGAGGGCGCGTTCGATTTCGCCGATTTCGAATTGGAAGCTTTCTTGTACTGGCGCGGGTGTGGTGGGACTGCCTATGCCGTAGCTAGCCTTGGTTTCGCGTAAGGTTTGGTCTTTTTTGCTGCTTCGTTTGATCTTGGGAGAAACTTTGTCGGCAATGGCGATAACTTCCATTTTCTGGGTATCTTTACCGTTGAACTCCAATTTGTTAATCATGGCATCGAAGCGGTCATCGTGTGCACGTAGGGCGTTGAGTACCTGCCAGACAACTCGGTAGTTTTCATTTTTGTCTAATGCGTCTTCGGCTTCTACACCTGCAGGGATAACGACAGGAAGGATAACGTAGCCCTGTTGTTTGCCTTCGGCACGGCGCATGACGCGGCCGACCGACTGCACGACATCAACTTGGGAGTTGCGAGGAGTAAGGAATAACACGGCATCTAGTGCAGGTACGTCCACGCCTTCAGACAGGCAGCGGACATTGGAGAGGATGCGGCAGGTATTTTCAGGCAGCCCTTCGGGTGCTTTTAGCCATTGCAGCTTGCTTTCTTTTTCACCTGCGTTCATGCCGCCGTCCACATGTTCGGCTTGACAGGTCATGGCCAGTTGCGGTGGCAGTTTCAAATCGGGATTTTGTTTGAGCAAGGCAGTACGTTCTGCCTGCTGGTATTCTTCAATCACGGTTTGGAACATTTCGGCAATTAGTTTTGAACTGACTTTGTGTTTACTGCCTTTGTATTCTTTCTCAATGACTTGGCAGAAGGCAACGGCACGTCGCATTGGATTGTACAGCGCACCTTCTTCGCCGCTTAGACCGTATTTGGAAAGTGCTTTCCAGCAGCCTACAATTTTGGCGGCATCATCGACTTTGAGTTCATTGTTGCCGTCAGTGAGCAGGTTTTGGATGCGGCGTTGGATATGACTTTCTTCAATGGCTAAGACAATAACTTTATAATCGACCAATAGGCCGTCTGAAACGGCTTGAGAGAATGTTAGAACGAAAAATTCCTTGCCGTAATGGGTTTCGTCATCCATAGAATACAAAACCACGCCTTCGGTTGTTTTAGCGGCTTCTCCATAGATACGCGGGGTAGCCGTCATATACAACCGTTTTGCGCCTTTGATGTAGTCAGCATCGTGTATGCGGACAAAAGCGGATTCGTCTTCTCCATCAAACGTTGCGCCGGTAGTGCGGTGTGCTTCATCGCAAATGATTAAATCAAACTCAGGCAGATTATGCAGTGATTGAGCCTGGTGAATCACATCAATGGAATGATAAGTAGAATAAACAACAGTCATGGTTTGCTGTTTATTTTTCTGCTCTACCACGTGTACCGCGTTTGCAAGGCTTTTGGCATTGGTTGTTGCCGGAAACTGTAAATCGCTAAGATTGGCTAGGACACTATCTTCATTGTGTTTTTTGCCTACATCGCTATCAGAACAAACAGCAAAGTTAATCAATGGTGTTTCTGTGTCTTGATTCCATTCGCGTAAGGTTTGGCTCAACAATGATAAGCTTGGTACTAGGAAGAGTACCCGCTTGCCTTTACCAGCCATTTTTTCAGCGATTTTCAGCGCAGTAAACGTTTTACCCGTACCACAAGCCATAATCAGCTTACCGCGTGTTTCTCCTCCATTAAATCGGGTTTCAACACTTTTTAAGGCACTTTGTTGATGTGGGCGCAAACTCTTTTTGGATTTAAGGGCAGGCTGCCGGGCAGAAAAATTGAATTGTTCCCAGTCTATACTGCTGTTTTCCAAATTAGCTAAATTGATTACAGAAACCGGAATAATTTGATGATTAAGGGACTCCCGCGCATTATTTGACCACTTGTCTGTCGTTGCGACAATATAGCGATGCGTAAACCAAGTCTTCCCCGAAGCAGTAAAAAAACTGTCAATGTCAGATTTCTGAATCGTGCGGTCTGATGAATAATTTTTACATTGAACAGCATGAAAACTGCCATCTATATCTGTCAGCACCAAATCAATGCCGGTATCGTTTTTGTACTCAAAACCTAAATCATTTATATTTTCGTCTGCCCATTCGCAATAGACCTGCACCTTCACATACCTGCTTTGATAACAAGGTTCGGTTTGGAAATATTTGATAATCAGATTTTCAAACGAAGTTCCCTTATCTCGTTGCGATTGGGAAAATTCTTGGAACTGATTGAGCAGGCGGCTTAGGGCTGACATGATTTTCTACCTTACTTAAGGACTTTTGAAATTTTACCGTACTTCGTTGCAGCAAACCAATCAATTCAGAGCCTACTAAATATATTCCCTATCAGCATCTTAGGTATTTTGGTTGCAAAGAAATCCGTGCGGAATTCCCTTTGGATAGGTTTGCGTCTAACCGAATAATAGTCTTTTACCTTGCAAATATTTAAAATCAAGGGATTGTTACAACACAGCCTTGACAAAAAAAATGATGATATTAGGGATACCAAAACTAAGGTCGTATCAGCCCCCTACTCTCCCTAAGCAAGGAGATGAAACAGCGTATCGGTCTCCTACCGGTTGAATTTTCCGAAAAAACGCGACGTAACCAGCATCAACATATATAAGAACAGCACAAATAGCATCAATACATCAGGCAACGAAAAAAGTCAGAATAATGCACTAATGGAGTTTGAGCATCTGTTGTTTTGTGCTGTTAGTATTGCTTCTTTCTGTGTTTACAGTTTAGCAGTTGTACAGTTTTACAGTAAGGTTTAAACAATGACTGATTTATAGGCCGCGACGGAAGTCTGGCTTTTAAGCGAAGACAATAACCGAAAGACCGCCTCGGCGGTCTTTCTTGTGTACACAGTTTTTGTATTTATCAGCTTGATGCGTTGACAACTCTAATTCCATACTGCGGAATATATTCATCGACAGTCATCAGTTCAAAGCCTTCCGCTTGGGTTTGTGCAATCAACATCCTATCAAAAGGGTCTTTGTGTATCTCCGGAAGGCTTCCAGCCTGTTTTGCATGAAACAGACCTATAGGCAGCATTTCAAAATCCTCTTCTTGAAGCACATCAAAAAACTCGTCCGGTAATTTCAACAACCCCTTGTTCTGCTTGATGGAAATTTCCCAAATACTTGCTGCACTGACAAAGATCACATTTCTCGGATTTTCTATCAGTTTGCGTGCAGATGTCCCCAGTTTCTTGTCATCCAACAACCACCACAGCAAAGCATGGGTATCAAGCAGAATCTTTCTCACAGAGCCGACTCCTCAAATAAAGCTGCCGTTTCATTGTCATCCTCAAGAATACGTGAAATATCCGTATTTCCCATATGACTGAATTTTTTCAACCTTCCTGCATTTCGTGCCGGTTTTTCAATACCGGTTAGTTGGACGCAAGGCTTACCTGCTTTCGCAATAATAACGATTTCCCCTGCTTCTGCTCTTTGAATCAATTGACTCAAATTGGTTTTTGCCTGATGAATATTTGCTTGAAACATAACACTTCTCATAATTAGCTAACTTAACTAATATACATCATTACCAAGATTTTGGGAATCTCATTACATGTATTTGATTATATCCGCCGTTTTATCAGCCCTGTGCCGTAAAACTCCGTCCTTCAGGGCGGAGATATAAGGTACAGACACAAACCAAAGGTATAATCATACCACTATGATTATACGCAAAACCTTTAAGTTCGGAATTATGCCAAACGGCGCACAAATCCGCAGAATGAAACAGTTTTTCGGCTGTTCCCGTTTTGTCTTCAATCGGGCGTTGGCTTGGCAGAATGAGCAATATGGGCAAGATAACAGTGTCAAGTTCAGTTATACGAAAATAGCCAATCTGCTGCCCGAATGGAAACGTGAATTAACCTGGTTGAAAGACTGCCACAGTCAGGTTTTGCAGCAGTCGTTAAAAGACCTTGAAAGCGCGTTCAAAAACTTCTTTCAAAAGCGTTCCGGCTTCCCGAAATTCAAGAAAAAAGGCTTGAAAGAGAGCTTTCGTTTTCCGCAAGGCTGTAAACTGGAACAACAAAATAACCGCCTGTATCTCCCGAAAATCGGCTGGATTCGCTATCGCAACAGCCGCGACGTCGTTGGCGAAATTAAAAACGTAACCGTCAGCCAAAAATGCGGAAGGAAGATTGTGGCACAATGCCACTGAAAGAAAGCCCCCGACCTTGTTGCTCCAACCGCGTGGGTTGGCAAAGTTGGGGGAGTTGTTAGGGAGAATTGTAACTAACAGCATTCAGGATGACGGCTGCGCGGGCGGGGCTTGTAAGATTTGATAAGAGGAATTTCAGACGACCTCACGAGGTCGTCTGAAATAATAAATAACATAGGGGGAAAACAAATTGAAGAATATACCTGAGCAATCTATTGTCGCTCTTTTTATAGATGCGGATAACGCACCTTTTGGGAAAATTGATTTTATTCTTAATGAGCTTGCAAATTATGGTTCAGTAATGATAAGAAAAATTTATGGGAATTGGAAAAGTGAACAATTAAAAGGTTGGGAAGCTGTCTTATTGGATTATGCTCTAGCACCTGTTCAACAGTTTGATTATACAAAGGGTAAGAATGCAACGGATATGGCGATGACCATAGATGTAATGGATTTATTATTTCAAGATAAAATAGACGTTTTTTGCATTGTTTCTTCCGATTGTGATTTCACACCGTTAGCAATGAGAATAAAAATGGAAGGGAAACAAGTCATTGGTTTTGGCGAACATAAAACACCTAAGTCGTTAGTTGCTGCATGTAGCAAATTTTTATTTTTAGATGCAAGTTTTGATAAAAGTAGTGGGGCAAATGCTCAACCAGCTCAAATTCGGAAGAGAACTGCTAATGAACTTAAATGTGATACCACATTAATGAATTTATTAAGAGAAGCCATTGCCAATAGTTGTGATGAAGACGGTTGGGCATTATTGAGTAATGTTGGGAAGATTATCAATAACCAATCATCTTTTGATAGTAAAAATTATGGTTATACGAAGTTGGGAGATTTAGTGAGTGTAATTGATATTTTTGAATCTAGGTTGTCAGGAAATCGTTCACAAATGTATATCCGAAATAAAAGAGCAAAGTAAAAAATGAAAGTTATTTAAATAATGGCTTGTGATTGAGGTTTGTGCATAATTTTTGGGGCTGTACTAGATAACTAGACCAAATTCCCATTAACTAATTGTCTTCAAATCTGAATTTTAGATTCTATTTCACTGTTGTTAAACCGCTATTCACATTCCTTTAAATACCGTCCAAAATGCTCTTTGGGAATGCTATTGGGTCATAGACCTTACAACAGAAAAAAAGGTCGGAAAGTAGATAGACTGCTTTTTAAATTCAAACGGCCAAGCAAGTAAAGACTTGGCCGACAAATGGGACAAATTCCGATTGTTTTAAATTGCCAGTCAAATACTGGAAAACTTGCGTAAATGGCTAAATTCACTGACATCAAGTACATCATAACTACGAAAGGTATCCGTATACACAATGCCATCAGACTTAACTTTCTCTCGGATAATCGGCAATAATGTTGCTGATTGCGCATTAAGGACAACGACGGTATAAACCTTGCCATTTCGTTCGAATGGGGTTTTTAACCGTTATCTAGTACAGTCCCTAATAATTTGGCCTACCTGCAATTTTTCAAGGATTGCAACAAACGCACCGCCAGAAACTGTATGGCTCTCTCCTTGATGAGGGAGAAAATTTTTCCATGCGTACTGGATTCGGACAGTTATCGGGATTATTCATCCGCCGTTATCTCCTACTATGAGACAGGGGAATATACGCAGTTTTAAGAATATTTTATTCATGCTTACGAAAATACGGTGAAAAAATACGCACCCAAATCCGATCCGGAAATCATACGGGATTTTTCCGTTTGAATTTACGCACGCCAAAAGGTGTGATATTGCACGAAAAACACGAAAAAACGACACGTTAAAGATATTTTAGGAGACTTGTCATGCTATATATTCCACCTACGACACCCGATAGATATGTCAGCAGCATTGTTGCCTTGAATATCATCAGCCCGGACGGAACCGGCGATTGGCACAGCGCCGGTTCATTACACGATAATGCTTTCCCGGAAGATATCTATATCTATGGGGAAGGGCAAAAGAAAAATACCAACGATCTGCTTGGCCGAGACGGTATTATTGACGGCACGGCAAGGCTGAATAGAATGGGTTATTTCCCAGAAAATGCGCCGGTGTGGCTTGCCGACCATCCGCGCGCCTGTGTTGATCTCCTGTACACCACTGTGTTACAAGACGGTATTCTTGGAACAGTAATGTTGGATGAGTGGTTTCCCGCACCGGAAGACAAACAGGCAGTGTACCGGCTACTGGATAAGATGGAACCGCATTTGTCTTCATCGGAAAAGGAAAATTTGACCTTATGGAAAAAAAGAACCCCCTACTGCAATCCTGACCGAGAGAACTCTATCAGCCGTAATAAACCGTGGGAACACTTCGGCATTTCCCGCGCTACTTGGTATAGACGTGGAAAACCTATGCCGTCCAAAACAAAAAAATAAAGATATATCAAATTAACTTAACGCCAATTAACAAAATTTTTGGTACAATCAAATCAAGAAACAAATTGGTGTCAGCTACCGTAAGTGCTACATAATTGGTGTCAGCTACCGTAAGTGCTACATAATTTATAAAAAGGATACTAAAATATTTAGTGTCCTTTTTTTATGGGAATTTTAAGATGAAATTATACAGGATAAATGATAACTACCTGAATTATTTAAGAAATTTTGATTCTCGCGTCCCGCAAATAAAGACTGGCAACGTTCGTCCATTCGTTGGTGTTATTTTATCAATTAATGGCATATCCTACTTCGCACCACTTTCCTCGCAAAAGAAAAATAATCGCCCAGACTTTAAAGTCTCTCAAGGAGGAAAACAAATAGCTACCGTTAGAACAGCATTTATGCTGCCAATACCAGAATGCGCAATAACTGAGATTGATTTTGCATCAGAGCGAAGCAAAGACCCTAAATACACATCTCTACTCATAAACGAAATTAACTTCATTAAACAAGAAGAGAATAAAGCCAAACTTTTAGGCATAGCTTTAAAAACATACGAATATGCCATTACCAAGAGATTTGGATATGATAGATTTTGTATTGATTTCCTAAAATTAGAAGAGGCAATGCGTTCATATCCCAATCATACAAGCTAGCTTCCCAAGCTTCCCGAAATATTCGGGTGCTCCGCATTGAGCAATCTCAACTCAGGTGCTCGTCCAACATCCGCCGCAGCTCTGCCAGTTTTTGGCGCGCTGCGGCGTTTTCTGTGCGTTTTAGGGCTTCGGGTAGGGTTATTGCACGGAAATACGTCAGCCTGAAGAAAAACGCCACGTTTCAAACATGGCGTTTTTTTGACGGTCAGAACCGATATCCGACACCGGCTTTCAGGCTGTTGCTTTTGTATCGGCTGCTGCCTGTGTGCTCGTAATTGCCGAAGGCGCTCCAACCTCTGCCCAATTCTGCGCGGATACCGAGACCTGCATTCCAACGGGTTTGCGGCATATCCCATGCACCGGTTTTGCCACGAGCCTGATTCGCACCTTTAAACATCCCCGTCAGGGCGTAATCGCGTTTTTTGAAGTCATGTTCGACACCTGCAAAACCGAAGAGGGCGGTTTTGTCGTTCAGCGGTTGTGTCAGGCGGACGTTGAGCAGTCCGACGGGGGTGGTTTCGGAGAGTTTATCGGCTTTCCATGCCAGCGCACCGCCTTTTTCTTCAAACGCCTTTTGTCTGAGTATATCCAAACGGGCACCTATTTCGGTCTCCAGCAGGCCGCTGCCGAAAACGGGGAGGCGGAAACCGGATAATAGGGCGGCCTGTGTCAGCGAACCTTCTGCTTCACCTTCGGCGCGGATATCGACACCGTTCAGGCGGGCGGTTTTGTTCTTGTAGCCGCTGTAACCCAAGAGGGCTTTGACAAAAGTCATGTTGTCCAGATTGTGACGGACACCGGCATTCAGACCGAAGCTGTTGACGGCTGCGCTACCACGGGTGTTCTCGTCCCATTTGGTTTGACCGGCGTCAAACGCGGCGGCAAGTGTGGTTTGTTCGCCAGCCTGGTATTTGACACCCAGGGTTTGGCGGAAGTCCGTCAGACCGCCGGACGCCGCCCCGTGTTTCCAGTCGCCGGTGTCGCGTTTGGTTTCGGCAAAGACATCTGTTTCGCCGGTTTTAAGCGGTCGGTCAAGTTTGTCGGCTGTCGATTTCAGGCGGCGGCTTTGAGTCTCCGCAAAGACATTGGTGCTGTTGGCGTGAATCCCGGCGGCCAACTGTTCCAACATGGTTGCGGTTCCGTCCGTGCGTTCGCTTTGGGCGCGGATGAGCAACCTGCCTGTCTGCGCGTAAGAACCGGTTGCCAATTCTTTGTCGCTCAGTTTGTCGGCTTCCTCCATCAGGTTTTCGAGGTTGCGTCCGCCCTGTACGACATTATGGGCGAGTACGGGATCGAGGCGTTCTTTAACCGTCATGGCAACTGTATTGACATTGTTGCGGCGCAGACTGTAGTACAGGTCTTTGCCTGTGGCGGTGCCGACTTTGTCGCGGGAGACCATCTCGCCGTCGGCATAGACGCGCTGAACCTGTCCGTCTTTTGCAGTAATGCCGCCCTCTGAACGCAGGAAGGTAATCAGGCGTTCGTTCGGACGGGCGTAGTATTTGCTTACGCCGCCCAGCCAGATACCGCCGGTGTCGCCAAACTCGGTTTTGCCGGTCACATTGAGGACATCGCCCAACTGGACAAACAGATTGCCGTTTTGAGTAAAGGTTAGATTGCCGTCGATGGTGCTGTTGTTGCCGCCAAAGAGGAAGCCGTTGACATCAACCTGTACATTGCCTTTCACTCTGGCATTGTCGTTCAAATGGAACTTGCTTCCGCTATATACGTCCGAAGTAATGCTTTTGTTGACGGAGAGCATGCCGCCCATTACATTGGTCACGCCCGTGTAGGTGTTTTCACCGTCAAGGATGAGGCGGCCGTCGCCGGTTTTGTTCAATCCGCCATTGCCGCTGATGTCGTTTTCAAAGAAAGACACGGTGTCCTCGCCCGTCACATTCGCATCAAACATACCGAAGGCGAACTGAGCAGGGCCTTTGACTGCTTTACCGGCATTGAGCAGACCCCAGCCGTACACGCTGTCCACGCCTTTGGCACCTATGTCCTGCGCGGTAGTCAGGATGGTGGTACGCAGGTTGTCGTTGGACATCCACGGATAGCGGCCCAACACCAGCGCCGCCGTTCCACTGACAAGGGGGGCGGACAGCGACGTTCCACGGCTTCCCAACCCGAGAAGCGGTTTGTCGTTCGAGCCTCGGATAATCATATTTTTGTCCAAGGCGTCCACGTATTGACGGCCTTTAAACAAGACACCGGTTTGATATGGCGCGGATAGGCACCACTGCGCCATCAGGCCGCAGCGGTTCGAACTTTTGGCAATCGTACCGTCGTTTTCCAGCCCGGCGGCTACGATGAGGCCTTTTTGCGCTTTCGGATAGGCGTATGGAAGGAATCCCTCATAGCTGCCATAAGTCAACCCGTCGTTTCCTGCCGCAAAGACAAACAGCACGCCGTCTTTGCGGATATGTTCGTCCATCTTGCGAAAGCGCAGCGAATTGGCATCCGCATTGAACTTGGCAACGTGCTCGGCATCACTCATGTCCGATACACCATAGCTGTTATTGATGATTTTCGCGCCTTTACTGATGGCGTATTGCCAGCCTTCAGTAACGCTCCCTTCATTGAATTTGCCCCGCACGTCATAGCCGACCAGTTTGGCCTCCGGTGCCACGCCGCCCGTGCCGTAGCCGGGCACGGCGCGTCCGGCAAGCAGATAGCTGACTTCATCCATATGGTTCAACGTGCCCGAGTGGGGCGCACCTTGCTGGAAAGTCGGGTTTTCGAAATCACGGAACACACGATTGAGTTTCGCGTTGTCATACACATCAAACGGGCGGACTTTGACGGTGAGATACGCCGGATCGATATTCATGTCTTCCGTACCGTCGGATACTATGCCCGGGCAGGCAAGCCTGTCCAGTTCCGAGATTCCGGCCTGGTGGCCGCTGCACCCGTAGCTGATGCGGGTCGCGCTGCCGAACAGTTCGGCATAATCGGATATATCGTCATCGACCACACCGACAACCGCGCCTTTACCTTTGTAGCCGAGATCGTGTGCGGTTTTCAGGTTAATCGCGTTTTTGTACTGGGTCAGGTCGTTAAAATCCAGATGCGGATTAGCTTCGGGATATCCGTTTAAAACAGGGGGGAGTTCCCCTGCAACAGGATTGATGTTCAAATTCGGTGCCGGTGCATTTTCCGTACTGTCCGGTTTGAGATGGTCTTCCACGCAGAGGGCGTAGCCTTTGCAGTTTTTGCCGAAGCCCGGCTTGTCCGGTTCGGGGGTGTCGGGAGTATTGGCACTGCCGGTATTGGATACACCGGGCGCGGTAGGCGTACTGTTCCAGTCGGGAGAACTTCCTCCACCGCCGCCACCACCGCCTCCGCAGGCGGTCAAGAATATCGTTGCACAGACGGCTGCGACGGTTTTTAATTTAGTATTCAAAATCAGCTTGTTCATTATTAGCAACTCTGCATTTCTTGGTTTGTTTCATTGCATAAAGGCTACACATATTGGAAAACGTCGTATTGTTTACACTTTTCCGCCATTATCAAAAACACAGAGATTTTTTCGTGCTGATTGATATCCTTGATAATATCAAATATCTGCTGAATCGACTGTTCAAGAAAAAGCTGAAAGTGTAAACAATACTGTTGATTTCTAAAACTTTTCTGCATCAATACATGTATAAGCTCGGTTCTGGTAGAATACTTGTTTTCATACCAGCAGTATCGCTATTATCTTCCATAACCCAACCATTATCGGTTAGATAAACAGTAGCATAATGCGGTTCCATTACCCTAGATGACATAGCTTTTTGAACTTTTTGATTATTTAACCACGGAGCTTGATCAACGAGCGTCGCAGTGTAGGCAACCTCTGAATACGTGCGTTTGCCATCGTTGACTGGCTCGCTGAATGATTCAACCTTGATGGTGTATCTACCTGTACAAAAAGCTGGAAATCTATTGTCGAGGACATTGCGCAAAAATGGTTTCCCCATTTCACTTACCTTAAAGGTATGTCCATCATTAGATTCCGGGTCAATCAAACCAGCATCAGTTAAAGTGTCAATACGTTCTTGGGTAACATCATCAGAAGAAGCGTCGCTAATAGAAATCTTTTGGCTGTCCTCATCAAAAATAATACCTAGTCGCATGCTTCCATTTGTATTGATGCTTAAACACATTCCTGCGCTGTGGTTTGCCCTACCTTCATCAAAGCCTTTCTGGATAGCATCCTGAAAATTGCTATTATTAGCATCCTTTTTAGAGCAAGCGACTAATGATACAGTCAACATGGCAATACAAACTAATTTTTTCATCCTTGCTTCCCTTTTCGAAGAAAAAGTGAGTTAAAAGAAATAGTAACCGGTGTTTAGACTACCTGATGATTTTCAGGCAGCCTAAACGTTGGATTAAGGGTTAAGGATTAAAACCAAGCCTTTTTGCCCTGTACATACACACGCTCAAACTCTTCATCGCTACACATCAGGTATTTGATGCCGTCAATCAGGCTTAACACGCTGATCACGAGTATTGGGATTAACAAAAAAGATCCCAGTATGCTGACCAGTAGATAGATCAAACCTACCTTATTGATACCCAAATAAAACTTATGTGCGCCCAAGCAACCCAAAAATATGGCCAACAAGGCCGCCACCAAGCGTTTGCTGATGCCATTACCGGCACTAGATGTATTTGTGATGGAGGCATTGTTTTGGTTTTCAGTCGTCATGACCATGCTCCTTATGGGAAAGTTAAAAAGAAAAAACAGATGGCAGTGTTTAATGTGCTGTCCAGCCTGAATCGGTGCGAACCAGCACAATGGTAGTCGAACCGGTATAGGCAGGTACTTTTATCCCGTCGATTTCATATTCGCCGACTTCGTAGCTGATCGGGCACTCAAAGCGCTTCCCTTCTGTATCGTCCTTCACACAGCTTCCCGCTTTGCTGACAGACAGGTTGCTTTGTATCTTTTCCAACATTTCGCCCGCCATCGGATTTCCCGTCGAATAATGATTCATCTGTGCCAAGGTTTCCGCCAGCACTCCTTTAATGTCGCTATTGCTCGGCTCGCCACCGCACGCGGTCAACAAGCTCACTAAAGGTAATAGGTATATTGACTTCTTCATCAAACGTTCTCCTGTAAAAAATCACACAGTTATCAGATAGCCTGAAGGGTAGGCTCAAGTTCAAAGATATAGGTTAACAACCTGCAATATCCCATTATCCCAAATTGGGGAATATTAAGCAATACACTATGATTTTCCTATGAAAAGAATGCGTCCCTCCCTTTATTCCCCCGAAATGGCATGGCTGCGGCAAACCTTAGTCGGCCGCCGTTTGGAGCTGAATTTAACCCAAAAAATGTTGGCAGAACGCATGGGGGTCATTTTGTCGTTTATCGGGAAGGTTGAAACGGGTGAGCGGCGCTTAGACATTGCCGAGTTTGTGAGATACTGCCAAGCACTGGAGCTGAACCCCAGCCTTGTACTGGAAGAGTTCTGTGCCAAACTGGAAAAGCAACACCCGCCTATGATGATGTAGCACCTCCTTAATGTAGCAGCCCGGTAATGGATACGCATTCATCCTCTGTCTGTGACACATTGCCATATAGCAACGGCAGATGATGTAACTTAATTTCGGCATATTGACTATTCGCCAAAAACGCCCGAGCCAGAGCCAGGCCCAGCCTTTTTTTGGCATCACGTGGCGACTCCTTTGCCAAAGCACGAACCACTTCGTCATTCAATTTAGCCGGGGTGCAATGTTCCATCCGGTATTCGGCACGGTAGGAGGCATAAAAACCATCAATCATCCGGTGCATTTGTTCCGTTGTCGGCAACGCGATGTGATAAACGGTTGCCCGAGACAGGATACTGGCCGGAATGCGGTTCAAACTGTTTGCCGCCGCGATCCAGTTGATATAAGCAGTATTAATCGGCAGTTCTAGGAAATCATCGTGAAATTTTCGGGCAGTTTCCGATTCCCACAGCGAGTGCAGTACATTTAAAGGGGAAGGATAGCGCTCGTCTTTCACAGCTTTTTCGATTTCATCAATAAAAAATAGGAAATTGGCGGTATCGCTATCCGACATTCTCTGCACCACCGCACCTGGTGCGCCGTTGATCCATTTGCTGCTTGTCCCGCTTAAGGCCGCACCGGTGGTCACGTTTTCAAACGATTTCTCGAAGAGGGGCAAACCCAAAACCACAGCCAACTCGCTAACAAAATGACTTTTACCCGTTCCCGGATTGCCAACCAATATCATCGGCTGGCAGACCAAGGCTTGCCCTATCCTTCCCTGCAGCACGACTTGTGCCTGCACATCCAGAATCACTTCTTTGAAATTTGGCATTTTCTGTGCCAACGAATTCAATTTTTCCAGCACATACTCAATATTCTTAAATAAAACCAACTTCTTGGGATTCATCAATTTTTGCAACATGACTTTATGGGTATAGCCCTCTTTTTGTTGGCCACATCGCGTGATCAACTGCCGCAGAGACGGTTGTTGCTCCTCATCCACCAAGCAGATTGTTGGAAAGGTATCAGCTGGCTGATCTTCGATTCCTCGGCGGTTGCTCCGACTAGAACCATCAGAACCATGATGATTCAATGTATTTGATTCAACTGGTGCAAACATTGCCTGTGTTTCTTCATGGGTGGCTACAATGGCATCAACCCGGATATCGTTAGAGAAGGCCATGGCGGCTCCTTGAATAATCTGTCAATAAGTTTATCTAAGAATTACCTAAAGAGAAAATATCAAAAATGCTTTAGTTTGTCAATTAATGCTTTTCAAGTTTAATTTATGAGTGTTATTGGCGGGATTCTACAAATCCTACTAGATGATTTTGTTTAGTACAGATACTTACAGTAGAATCAGTTCTGTTATCCGTAGATGACTCTTAGAAAATGATTGAACAAAAAGAATCAGAGAAAGAATCAGTTGTATTTGACTCAGCGCATTTGGCAGCTTGGTCTGCCCGAAAGATGCGCAAGGCAGCGAAGGCCGAGAAGGCGGCTGCCACCATGACGGAAGAGTGGAGTGAGCAGATCCTGTTAAACGAGATCCCGAGGGTCTGCCTGCAGAAGGCGGCCGATCTGCTTAGCGTATACAATCCAGATGGCTTGGTCATCACTATGAACGACTGCGTTACCTGGGCCGTGGAGGCTGCCATCGCCAAAACGGCTGAACAGTACCAATTTTATGACAACACATTTAATTTTATAGATGCCCCCATCATTAACGGCTGGAACAGTTTCCGTTTTACCTGCCGTTTTCCCAATGGAAACTTGAAGCAGGACGTGGGGGCGGCATTAACCTGCTGGCGGCGCATGAGCGGCTACAATGTCAGTTCCAGTGTGTTTATCAATTTTGCGATTGTGTTATTTTTGCAGCATGCCGGCTTCGTGTTCTACGATCTTGATGGACAGGAAATAGCAGACGCTTTCAAGATCCTGGCAGCACCAGAATCACAGCTGGGTAAGATCGAATTACGTTTGGGCAACAGGCCGCAAGTTGTTTTCACCCAGCCTGCATACGGGGGTCGTTTTTTCCCCGCCGTGTTTTATCCGGTCGGGCTACCTGAAAATACAGCTTCAGAAACTGAAGAATGGGAAGATTTGGCCTTACGGCTGCCCCTAACCTTGTACCGCGTGGTAAACATGTGGGCAAGTGCCTACCAACTGGAAGCAACCGAACGACTACGGCAATACGATCCCGCTGCGGGCATAGCCGTGCAAACTGATGGCCGGGCTTGGGATTATTCGTTTGAAGAAGCCGTCCGCATGGCTATAGACATCTATATTCGGCTGGAAGAATACGCGCAGGCGAAACAAAAACCGGTTTGGGGCGAAACGTGGCAGACGGTGTTACCCGGATCCGGTTTGCCTGAAGAACTGGCTCCCAAAACCACCGCACACCCCGAAAAAAACATCGAGTATGTGCGAGTCATTCCGCGAGTTGCCAAAGCCAAGCTGGCAAAATGGCGGCAATATTCTGGTTCGGACAATAATAAAGCGATGATGGCCTTGACCACCCTGTTGCAGCTGTATGGGCTGTATGTCAGTAATACCGCAGATGATGACCTACCACCTTTGCAGGTAATGAGTTTATGGCAATATTTCCGCATGGCCAAAGGGCATGAGCTGTACGTTCTGCGCGAACGGGATCTGTTACACCTGCGAGATGACCGCATGACCAACCCGATACGTATTTTGGACGAACTGTTTTACCACTACGACCAAGATTATTTCATCGGCTCAACAACAGAAAATGAGGAAATTTCCGCCGAGGGTGTCGTAAAAAGAAAGATAAAGCGTTAGCTCGAAAATAGTTTCAGGCAGCCTCAAACATAGGCTGCAGGCACGGCAACCAAATTCTCCGCCAACCAGATTTTTTGCGGATACTGGTTGATAATCGTACCGTGGGCGATGCCCAATTCGTTTGCCGGCAGCGTGTTGCGCAGCAGGTTGAAAGCGGCGGCCATTTTTTTATTGGGATTGGCGGTGGCTTTGATTTCAACGGGATACAGCATCTGCCGATGTTCGATCAGTAGGTCGATTTCTTTTTGATTGGTGTCGCGGTAAAAATAAATCGGCGGTTCTTGGCCTTGGTTGTGGAAGGATTTGATGATTTTGCCCACGACAAAATTTTCAAAAAACTGCCCGCTCTTGGCTCCGTTTTGAATGGTTACTGGTGTCAGCCATTTGGTCAGGTAGGCCATCAGGCCGGTGTTCAACATATAGACTTTCGGGGTTAAGCCAATTCCGCAAGCAGTTCTTCCTTGGTTTTCAGATAGTCGGATTTTTTCGTTTGCGGCGGATGCTGTTTTTTCACGGGCTTTCTTCCTTTGGGTTTGGGCTTTAAACCGTTAATACCATTCAAACGGTAGAGGCGCAACCATTGCAGCAAGATGGAGCAGTCGGGCAGATTCAGTTGGTCTGCGGCAGCTTTTTGGGACATTCCCTGCCCCATCACCGGGCGGATTGCCTCAAGTTTGTATTCGACCGAATATTTTGTCGTATGCTTTTTGATGCCGCTCTCTCCGTGTAATCTGTATCTTGTCACCCATCTGCGTACCAATGAATCAGAAATAGAAAAATGGTTTGCTGTTCTTGTGCTACCGTTTCCTGCCAAATAGTATTGGACGACGGCAAGTCGGAATTCATCTGAATATTTTGCCATAAAAAACTGCACCTCCTAAAGTCGGTAAGATGTCCAACTTTTGGGGTGCAGTTCAGAAGCGGTCTTTTTTTGCCTGCCGGTTTTGAATCATCCTCTGTGTATATTCCCTTGACGAAAAAAATGATGAAATTACGGATACTAAAACTAAGGTCGTATCCCCCCTACTCTCCCTAAGCTAGGAGATGAAACAGCGTATCGGTCCCCTACCGGTTGAATTTTCCTAAAAAAAG
>NZ_CAUIXH010000027.1:0-22681 GCF_962707005.1 Neisseria basseii
GGAATATTTGAGAAACTTGAGAAACTAAGTCAAAATGATTATGACTTTTTTAGAATGACATTGCAACAAAATTATAACAAATAAGAAACTGTAAACACAGTGTGTCTTAAGACGTTAAGAATAAAAATAACGTTTTGTAAATACAAAAATATCATAAAATGCTTACTTCCTTCACCTATTTTTTGATATGTAAAAAAATATCAATGCATAAATCAAATGTATGGTAAAGTATTCGCAAAGTAGGCATATTGTATATGTCTGAGATAAGATTATAATCAATAACTTAAGTAACTTTATTTTTGTTAATTTTATTTTAAGTGGTTGTTATTTATGCGGCAAATAGAAACCTACTTTTTCGGAAAGCTAAATCAATCTCGTGATTTTATTGTTTCTGAAAATCTCCAAGCTAACGATAAAAATTTTTGGGATGGATGGTTTAGTCGTTGCGCCAACCAAGATAAGTTAATTCCATTTACCCGAAAGGTGCTTTTTGCATCCCGCATTTGGCTGTTTGGTATTAAACTGCCTGATAGCATTACCTATATTGGTATAACCGCCCTTAGCTCAGATCAAACTGGTAGACAATATCCTTTTGTATTATTTCAAAAGCTTTACACCCTTTCCGAACAGTTAAACTCTTTTAATTTTTTTTACAAAAATGTAGATTTTTTTAACCAAACATTAATCAACGGTAAATGTTTTATAACAAATTGCTTAGGTACGCTTCATAAACCTGACCATCCATTATCCGAGTCTTTCCTCAATTTTTTATCTAAATCAGATAATATCGGCAGCTTTTGGATAGAATGTGAAAGTGGTAACCATATAGAAAGAGACGGGGAACCGACATGTTCTCTGTTCAATAAAATATTTGGATTATAAGTAGATGAGTACATTTCCCCTATGGGCTGAACCAATTTCCGCAGACATCCCTGAAGGAGTAAATATTGAATACGATAGCCGCTTTTTAGAGCTTCAAAGCGCTGCCGAAGGAAAACCGGAACGTCAATATGGTGACACCATCATCCCTGCGGAAGAACCTGATTGGGCTACAGTAGAGAAGCTATGCAATCAACTGCTGGCTGAATCAAAAGACCTCCATGTTTTAGCCTATTACACACAGGCTCTTACCGCAAAACACGGGCTGGTTGGCTTTTGCGCCGGCTGCGAAGCCATCAAAACCAATGTGGATTTATATTGGAAATCCCTATATCCCAAACTCGAAGATGAGGACGGCGAATCCGACCCGTTTTATCGAATCAATGCATTAAGTGCGTTCACGACACTTGATGGCATCGCCAAAGAAGTATTTTCAGCTAAATTATTAGTAAACGGACTGACCCAACAGCCTATTACCGTTAAAGAAGCAGTTTCTGTCTTGCAAGGCAATGACCCTCAAAGTTATCCGGGCGGCAAAGAACGTTTGATGCTCGATATCAGGGTAAGTGCCGATACCGGCAAACCGGAATTGATTGCCTTAATCCAGGCATTAGACCATCTGAAAGATATTCAAAACACTTTCTCGACCCAGCTGCAAGACGAACACTCACTCAATTTTGAAGTGATTCAAAAACCGCTTACCCTGATCCACAAAGCCATCAATTACAATGATGGAAGTACCCCGCAGCTGCAACATGCTGAACAAACGGAACAACCCGCTGAAACGCCCGTTTCGACCGTTGCTCAAGAGCAATCGACCCTTCAAGAAGCGGATGCATGGCGTCGTCTGAATATCAAAAATCGGGCTGATGTCGATTTGGCTTTGGAAAAAATCTGCATTTACTTTGAAACGCTGGAACCCAGCCACCCTGCCCCACTATTTATCCGTAGGGTACAGCGACAAATGAATATGAACTTCTACGACATCATGAAAGATATTAGTCCTGAAAGCATTGCCAATCTGGAAGTTTTGATCGGTAAGCCTGACGAAGAAACTGGAACCTCCAACGAATAAGGTAGTCTACCCGCAATAGTGAAGTTCGTTTAAATAAACAACTTTTATCATTTAAAGGTCATTGAATATGTCACGAAACAAATCATCCGGACAAAAATTTATTGCCCGCAACCGGGCCCCTCGCGTACAGATTGAGTACGATGTAGAACTTTACGGCTCTGAGAAAAAAATTGAGCTTCCATTCGTTATGGGTGTGATGGCAGATTTGGTCGGCAAACCTGTGGAGCCACTGCCCGAATTGACCGAACGCAAATTTTTGGAAATTGACGTAGATAATTTCGATGAGCGTATGAAAGCCCTCAAACCTCGTGTGGCATTTAATGTAAAAAATACGCTTTCCGGTGAAGGCAATCTGAATGTAGAGCTTGAATTGGAAAGCATGGATGATTTCTCTCCGGCAGCAATCGCCAAAAAGGTAGGTCCTTTAAAGGAACTCCTACAAGCGCGCACAGAGCTTGCCAACCTGCTTTCATATATGGATGGTAAGAGTGGTGCTGAAGAATTAATCGGAAAAGTCTTGGGAGACAGCGAGCTGCTGAAAAGCCTTGCAGCTGCGCCTAAAGCGTCTTCCAAAGACGAGCAGTAATTTCAGATGAAATCAATAAAGTGAGCGTGAATCATGACTGAAAAGCAATTAGATATCCAAGGGGATAGCGGCGCAAAAAGCGTATTCGCCGCGAATGAATTTGAAAAGCTACTGCAAAAAGAATTCAAACCTAAAACCGAAGAAGCTAAAAGTGCCGTAAACAATGCTGTGGCAACTCTTGCCCAACAGGCCTTGCAAAATGCCATTACTATTTCAGACGACACTTATCAAACTATCGAAGCAATTATTGCCGAGCTCGACAGAAAACTCTCCGAACAGATCAATCTGATTCTACATCATGAAGATTTCCAAAAACTGGAAGGCGAATGGCGCGGTCTGCATCATTTGGTTACAAATACCGAAACTGATACTTTGTTGAAAATCAAGGTATTGCCAATCTCCAAAAAAGAAGTTGCCCGCAACTTAAAACGCTTCAAAGGCACTGCTTGGGACCAAAGCCCCCTATTCAAACGTATTTATGAAGAAGAATATGGTCAATTTGGTGGCGAACCTTTTGGCTGTTTGATTGGCGACTACTATTTTGACCACTCTGCACCCGATGTAGAAATGCTCAATAGTCTTGAAAAAATTGCTGCCGCCGCACACTGCCCATTCATTGCCGGCGCATCTCCCAAATTAATGCAGATGGAGTCTTGGCAGGAATTGGCCAATCCTCGTGATTTAAGCAAAATTTTCCAAAATGCCGAGTATGCCCCATGGCGCAGCCTGCGTGATTCCGAAGATTCGCGTTATATCGGTTTGGCCCTGCCACGTTTCTTATCCCGTCTGCCTTATGGTGCCACGACAAATCCTGTCGATGAGTTTGACTTCGAAGAAGAAACTGAAGGCGCGGATCACAACAAATACACATGGGCCAATGCGGCTTATGCAATGGCGGTAAATATTAACCGTTCATTCAAATATTATGGTTGGTGTACCTCAATCCGCGGCGTGGAATCCGGCGGTATCGTTGAAAACCTTCCCTGCCACACATTCCCGACGGATGACGGCGGCGTGGATATGAAATGTCCAACCGAAATCGCCATCAGCGACCGCCGCGAGGCCGAATTGGCAGCATTGGGATTCATGCCGTTGATTCACCGTAAAAATACCGACTTGGCTGCGTTTATTGGTGCTCAATCGCTGCATAAACCGTCTGAATATTATGATCCAGATGCCACGGCTAACGCCCGCTTGTCTGCGCGTCTGCCTTACCTGTTTGCGTGCTGCCGTTTCGCCCACTATCTGAAATGTATCGTACGCGACAAGGTCGGTTCATTCCGCGAGCGTGAAGACATGGAACGTTGGTTAAACGAATGGATTATGAATTATGTAGATGGAGACCCAATTAACTCCACTCAAGAAACAAAAGCCCGTAAACCGTTGGCTGCTGCTGAAGTGGTTGTGGAAGAAGTTGAAGACAATCCTGGATATTACACTTCCAAATTCTTCCTACGTCCGCACTACCAACTCGAAGGCCTTACTGTTTCATTGCGCTTGGTTTCCAAACTGCCTTCGGCTAAACAGGAATAGTCGGGTTTGGTTCATTTAGGTGGGCATGTTCATGCCCTGTTGTAGAATCCCTTAATTTTTCAACCTTTTAACAAGGAGAGTAAAAACATGGCTATCGATATGTTCATGAAAGTTGAAGGTGTTAACGGCGAATCAAAAGATTCCAACCACAAAAACTGGACCAACATCGAAAGTTTCGACTGGGGTGCCGAGCAACCCGGTTCGATGACCAGCGGTGGTGGCGGTGGTGCCGGTAAAGTCAAGTTCAATGACTTGACCGTAGTTGCCGCTATTGACAAAGCCGCACCTACCATTCTGAAAAACTGTGCTACCGGCCAACACTTGAGTAAAGTAGAAATTTCCGTATGCAAAGCCGGTGGCGAGCAGATTGAATATTCACGCACTACTTTGGAAGATGTCTTGGTAACCGGCGTGAAATTCATCGGCGTACAAGACAACGATGCGCTGAAAATGCGTTACTCATTCCAAGCTGCCAAAGTGAAAAACCAATATTGGGAACAAACCGATAAAGGTTCTAAAGGCGCTGAAGTTCAAATGGCCTTCAACATCAAAGAAAACAAATCCGCATAACCACTATGCGCATTTAACTGCAGAAGCCTGGCTTAAAAGGCGTTTTAAGTCAGGCTTTATTTACAATAAATTTACTTTTCAGACGACCTCTGTCTTCCTGAAAAGTTAATCGGGTTTCGACTATTACACACTTTAGGCAAACAAATAAGGAGTTGCTGGGATGGATTTGAAGACTAAATTAACGGACATGATTGAGCTTGTACGTTCAAATCCTGACAATCAGGAACATCGTTTGGCATTGATTCAATATCTCTGTCTGGGTGCCAAATGGGAACAGGCCCTAAAGCAAATCGGGCAATACCAAAAACTTTTTCCCGATACTCAAAAGCCCCTGATGCTCTACCTTATTGAAAACATTTCTGCCGAAATGCGTCGCCAGGCAGTCTTAGAAACACAGCAAAAACCCAAAACTCTGGAACAACACGCAAGTAAACTCGATATTCTTCAAAAACAACTCTCTTTAGTTGCTCATGTTGCAGAGAAAAAAAGCTCTGCCCTCACTGCCGACTACGAAGCCTTATCCGACTGTATCGACGGTACGCCGGCACACATCACTTATCTTCTGGCAGATAAATCAGTTGCCGAAACCGACAGCAACTGGATTATGGATGGCGACGTACGTACTGCTTTTGTTTATGAATTCTTCTATCAAGGCCACTACTATTGGCAAACTTGGGACTCTATTGAAAGTATAGCTTTCAAAGCACCAAGCTCGTTGCTCGACATCATCTGGAGGTCGTCTGAAATCAAATTTACCGACGGCGAATGTATCCAATGTACCAGTCCTGCCCGCTATACCGTTTTGCCGGATGCAGAAACTGAATGGTCGGATATGTTGATGAACTGTTCGCAAACAGACTGGATAGAAGTAACCGAACAGCTCTTTACAGGCATGGGTCAAAAAACCCTGTATACCGACAGCCATGATTTTGGTCTCTTGGATATTCGCAATATCAAATTCGGACAACAGCGTTAAACCTTACCCATCCTCCGACTACCGCAATCAATCATGTCGCAATTCAGAAACCAACTGCTGCCTTCTTTGTTTGACAGACTGACAGATAAAGAGCCGCGCAAAAAAAAAGAGGCACGCCCCGATCAGGTCATCAATCTTGACCAATATCGGCAGGCAGTGCTGCGCGATATTCTTTACCTGCTGAATACCTACAACATGCAAGCGGAGGCCATGGAGAAAGATCTGCCTGTCAATGTGCGCTCGTCCACACTAAATTATGGCATTCCGCCTCTGTCGGGAGTGAATTTCTCCGACATAGAATGGCAGGATGTAGAACAAAATATCAAACAAGCCATCATCGATTTCGAACCACGCCTTGAAAGCAAAACCCTGCAAGTTATCGTAAATACCGTAGACGATGATAACGATGCTTTACACAACAAACTCATTATTGAAATCAAAGGTTACCTGAAACTCAATCCTTATCCCAAAGAGTTCCTGTTGCGAACCAGTATGGATGTTGAGACAGGATTGTTTGACTTATTAGATGGGGGAAATAGGTCTTGAATAATAAATTATTGTCTTACTACAATAAAGAACTGACCTTCCTGAAGGAAATGGGCAGGGAATTTGCACAGCAATACCCCAAAATCGCCTCCCGCTTGGCACTGGATACAACCGACATCCCCGACCCTTATGTCGAAAGGCTATTGGAAGGTGTAAGCTTTCTCACTGCACGCACCCAGCTCAAGCTGGATGCGGAATATCCCCGTTTCGTACAAAGAATCTTAGAAGTCGTTTACCCTGACTTCATCAATCAGAAACCGGCGGCAGCTATTGTCAATTTGGAACCTACCGGTCAATACAACGCCGACGTTATCAATCTGCTGGAACGTGGCAGAGTATTACGTTCATTGCCTATCGACGAATTCAAAGTAAGTTGCCCATTTTCCGTAACCAAAACCACTGAAATCCTACCGTTACGCATAGCAAAAGCCAAATATACCGATTCGCTCGGTTATTTACCAAGCACACTCCCTGCGCTCAAACCATCTTCCGGAAAAAAAGTACAATCTGCTTTGCGTTTGGACTTCTCGCTCAGCGTACCTGGCGCATGTTCGGAAATGTTGCCGGATGAATTATCTGTGTTTTTAGGTACAGAACTTTCTAAGTCATCTGCACTGCTGTTTTTGCTGGCCTCAGAATGCGTAAGCGTCGTTTGCCACAGTTATGAGAATCCCAAACAATGGTATTACCCGTTGTCCTCCAAACCGGAACATCGGGGATTTCGGGAAGATGAAGCCTTATCGTTTAATTTGGACAAATCCGTCAGTGCATTCCGGATTATGCAGGAATACGCGCGTCTGCCGGAAAAATTCCTGTTTATCGCTCAAAAAGATATCAAACAGGCTGTCCGTCAGGCTGAGAATGACGGACATTTACCCAAAGTACCCGAACATTTGGAAGAAATCGTAAACGATAAGGGCGTCAATAAAAAAATCATTACTTACCGCAAACGCTATTTCAGTCTTTCATTTTTATTCAGCAACAAAATACCTGAATTGACAGAACTGATCGGCGTAGAGGATTTTTCTGTCAATGCGGTGCCGGTGGTGAATCTATTTAGAAAAAAAAGCTCCCGCTTTCCTGTAAATATCCAAGATCAGGAACACCACGTCATCATCGACCGTACGCAGCCTTTGAATTATGAAGTCTACGCCATCGAACAAGTAAAAGGCTTCGACACCAACAACCGCCAAACCGTTGCATTTTCGCCGATGTACAAAGCGCCGGATATGGGACTCTTCCCCGAAGCCCAAACTCAGCATGCTTATTTTTCAGCACGGCGTGCAGACAGAGTTCCATCGGAAAATTCTGTCAAAAATGGCTTCCGTTCTTCCTACTTAGGCAGCGAAGTGTTTTTGTCTCTGGCCGACAATCGGGATTACGCCTTCAATTCCGGCATACAACATCTTTCCGTAGATGCTTGGTGTACCAGCAGGGATTTGCCACTGATGATGCCGCGAGACGGAGAGTCTGATTTCCTGATTGAAGGTTTCCTGCCGGTTAACTCTATTAAGCTGATTTCTAAGTTAACACGTCCTCAAGCGGCTGTGAGTGAGGATCGAACGCTTTGGTCTTTTTTAAACCAATTAAGCTTGAACTATCTGTCATTATTAAACATCGACCAAGAAGATGCACCCGTCACCTTAAAAGAGCTTTTAATGGTGTTTATTTCTTCCGAAAATGATTTGCTGAAAAAACAGATTGAGTCGATTACACGTGTTGAGACTTCCACCGTGAACAAGGTAGTCCGTCATTACGGAGTTGCGGCGCCTGTTCGAGGCATCAAAATCACGGTTACGCTGGATGAAGCGCAATTGGGCGGTATCCATCCCTTCCTGTTCGGCTCAGTTTTAAACCATTACTTCCAACGTTTGGTGTCGATTAACTCATTCATACAGCTTCAAATTGACACACTCCAACAAGGACATATGGCTACTTGGCCGACTGCTGTTGGAGAGAGGGTAATCGTATGAGCCCAATCAACGCTCAAACAGATTTTAGCGACTCATTGGACGATACGTGGGATGAAAAACTGACTGGCTTTTTAAATAAAATCACCTCCCAGCCCTATAAATACGATTATTTTTCACTCTTGCGCCAGCTTGAATCCGTCAAATTTGTTACTGGCGGAAAATTATTAGGCAAAGCCGTCAGCCCGAAAATGGAAAAAATAAGGATTCGCCAAGAGCCATCACTTATTTTTGCTCCTCGCAACATCCAGTCGGTTGCCCTATCGCCGCGTTATGTGGAAATTTCCATCAACGGATTCGGTTTGTTCGGACCATCAGGTCCCCTGCCTTTGCATTTGACCGAATATGCCTATGAGCGCCAACATCAACACGGCGACCGAGCATGGACCGGTTTTGCCAATATGTTGCAACACCGTTTGGCTGTCTTGTTCTATCGGGCATGGGCCAACGCTCAAAGCATTACTTCTTTAGACAAAAATGCTGAAGACCGTTTTGGGAAATATATCGCCAGCTTTAACGGGCTGGATACACCGACCATACATAATAAAGGCTTAATCCACGAATTTGCCAAACGTTATTTTGCCGGTCTGTTGATGAAGCAAAGTCGTTCGGCAGCCAATCTTCAACAACTGCTCAACCGTTATTTCAAAGTCCCCGTTACCATTCAAACCAATGTCGGGTATTGGGTTGAGGTTGCAGAAGAAAAAACGCAAATCGGAATCATGGGTAACTATACGCTGGGAGATGGCTTGCTGCTAGGTGACAAGCTTTACGATGTTCAAAGTAAATTCCGCATCATCATCGGCCCACTTACCCTACCCGCTTACCGATCATTCTTCAAAGACGGCATCAATACCGCCCGCTTACGAGAGTGGGTAAGACTGTTTGCCACAGATGAATATGAATGGGATATACAGCCTGTTTTAATGCAAAAAGAAGTACCGCTCATGGACTTAGGTGGACAAACACAACTCGGCTTAACAACTTGGCTGGGGAATGTTTCCCGTGATGCCGGAGACTTGATCGTCAGCAACCATTAAACAGCCTTTTCAGACGACCCCTTTGTTAGGAAAAGCTTCTTTCAAACTATTTTTAGACATACTTGGAATAACTTAATTTAAGGACACATCATGTCAAACATCAGCCGCAGCGTATTATTTGGCAAGTTGAATACCACCTTGTATAAAACTCTGGAAAATGCCTACACCTTCTGCCGTCTTCGTGAAAACAGTTACGTTGAGTTGGTTCACTGGCTTCATTCTCTGTTGCAAACCGAGAAAACCGACATCTTCTGTCTGATCAACAGTTTTAATTTAGACGAAGCCAGAGTCCGCAAAGATGTATTGACAGCGGTTGAAAAACTTCCTGCCGGCTCGACTGCTGTCATCGATTTTTCCGAACATATCCAATCCCTTGTCGAGCAAACTTGGACATACAGCTCGCTCAAATTCGGTACCGACAAAATCCGTACTGCTCATATTTTCTACACCATTCTGGAAAATAAAACTTTACAGAGTATTGTAGCCAATATTTCCTCTGAGTTTCTCAAAATCAAACCGGAAACATTGGCGAACAATATCATCGCTATTACTGCAAACTCTGAAGAAAATCTCGGTGTTACCCAAAACGCCTTATCTTCGGAGCCTAATGCTACCCACAAAGAAAGTGCCTTGGCCAAATACGGCAGCAATCTCACTGAAAAGGCGAAGAATGGCGAAATAGATCCCCTTACCGGTCGCGATGCCGAAATCAGACAAATGATCGACATCCTGATGCGCCGCCGTCAAAACAATCCGATTCTCACAGGTGAAGCCGGAGTCGGTAAGACAGCCGTAGTCGAAGCATTGGCATTGCGTTTGGCTACTGGAGATGTTCCGCCCGGATTGAAAGACGTTCAATTAATCCTGCTGGATATCGGTTTGCTCAAAGCAGGTGCCAGCGTCAGCGGAGAATTTGAATCACGTCTCAGAGCAGTGATGGATGAAGTGGAATCCAGCCCGATTCCCATTGTGCTCTTTATCGACGAAATCCATACCTTGATTGGTGCAGGCGGTGCAGCCGGCACGGGCGATGCAGCCAACCTGCTCAAACCTGCACTGGCCCGAGGCAAACTCCGTACCATCGGCGCAACAACATGGGCAGAGTACAAAAAATACTTTGAAAAAGACCCTGCCTTAACCCGTCGTTTCCAAGTAGTGCAAGTGGATGAGCCGGACGAAAACAAAGCCATCAACATGCTTAGGGCATTGAATGCTTCTTTGGAAAAACACCATAACGTGATTATTCTCGATGAAGCAATTCAGGCAGCCGTAAAGCTTTCCCACCGCTACATCCCTGCACGCCAACTTCCCGATAAAGCTGTCGGCTTGATTGATACTGCCTGTGCGCGAGTTGCAGTCAGCCAGCATGCTGTGCCTGGCAGTATCGAGTTTCTGCGCAAGAAATCCGAAGCATTAAAGCTTGAACAAGAAAATTTGGAACGTGAGAAAAAACTCAGTTTCGATTCTGAAACACGGATAACCAATATCGGTAAAGAACTGACTGAAATCGAAGGTCGCCTGAAAAAATTAGAAGACAGATGGAAATCTGAAACAGACTTAGTTACCGAGCTATTGGATGTGCGCGAACAAATCATGCATGCGGAAGAAGGAACGGCTGAGAAAGAAAGTAAGCAGCTGTACACCCGCCAAAAAGAGCTGGTTAATAAACTGAAAAAACTACAAGGTATTCAGCCGCTGGTTATGCCTTTAGTGGATAGCCGTACCGTTGCCGACGTTGTGGCTGATTGGACAGGTATTCCCGTTGGTAAAATGATGAAAGATGAAGTTGAGGCTGTCTTGCAACTTGCCGACACTCTAAACAAACGCATCATTGGCCAACGTCATGGTTTGGATGCAATCGCCCGTCGTATCCAAACATCACGTGCGAATCTGGATAACCCTAACAAACCTATCGGCGTTTTCTTGTTGGCAGGTCCTTCCGGCGTGGGCAAAACCGAAACGGCATTGGCTTTGGCTGATACATTGTACGGCGGTGAACAAAACGTAATTACCATCAATATGAGTGAATATCAGGAAGCTCATACCGTATCCACCCTGAAAGGCGCGCCTCCGGGCTATGTCGGTTATGGTGAAGGTGGCGTACTGACCGAAGCCGTACGACGCAAACCTTATAGCGTTATCTTGCTTGATGAAGTAGAGAAAGCACATCCGGATGTGCACGAAATCTTCTTCCAAGTATTTGACAAAGGCTGGATGGAAGACGGTGAAGGTCGTTATATCGATTTCAAAAACACCATCATTATCCTGACTACCAATGTAGGGACGGACTTGATTATGGATATGTGTGACGACCCTGAAATGCTGCCTACTCCGGAAGGTTTAACCAAAGCCTTGCGTGTTCCTATGTTGAAAACCTTCCCTGCCGCGCTATTAGGCCGTATGCAAGTGATTCCTTACTATCCGCTATCTGACGATATGCTCTCAAAAATTGTGGAATTGCAATTAGGCCGTATCGTAGATCGAATTAAAAACAACCACGGTATCGACCTGCACTACACGCCTGAAGTGCTAAAACTGATTACTTCGCGCTGCACAGAAGTAGAGTCAGGTGGCCGTATGATTGATGCAATCCTGACCAACACGGTTCTACCGCAAATCAGTCGTGAACTGCTTACCTCTGCAACTCAAGGCAAACAAATTTTAAGCGTAAATATTGATGCAAGTAATCATGACTTTACTTATCAATATAAATATAAACTTCGTAAGAAAAATGCTTTATAATTTTAGATAATATTAACAAAATTTAGTATTTCTAATCAATTAGAACAAACCTATTTATTTCCCTAATAGTCATATATTGTATGACTGATTTAAATATTTGTTGTCAGACCTAATCAATATTGATGGACTTGAAGGCAATTAAAATGCATAAACAACTAATAAAATATATATCATTCTTAATGATATCCTTAATGGTAAGCTCATGTGCTTCCGACCATAAACCCCCTAAAGAATCTGATGAGAGTGGGGAAGAAATTGATGTACAAATCATAGTTTCTCCTGATGTGAATCCTAATATAGTTGGTCAACCTTCTCCCATCAGGCTGGATTTATATCAGTTGTCTTCTGATGGAGAGTTCAAAAAATCAAACTATTTTGAACTTACCAACAATGCCAAAGAAAATTTAGGTGAGAAGTTAATCCAGCAGAACCAATTCATGCTGCATCCTGATACGGTTACCATATTGCCGATTAAAATGGATTCGCACCTGAAATATCTAGGCGTAGTCGCAAGTTATCGAGATTTGAATAACAGTCAATGGAAATTGGTATTATTGAAGCAGAAGAAACAATGGTATCAATTTGGTAAACATTATTTCTATGTAAACGTTGGTAAAAATAAATTAACCCAATTATCAAAGTTAGAAATGGAGGATATGTTAAAGAAATATAAAGAGCGGCACCCTGACGATAAAAAAATTAAAGAAAATGGAGAAGTACGCAAATACGGCAGCGACCTTAGTAAGGGCATTTTCCGTGAAGAAAAATAATAACTAAAAAATTAAGGATGAAGGCATGGCAATGGAAGCAAAAGTAGTATGGTCAGAGGGTATCTTTATTACTCCTCAACATTTCCAGCAATTTGAACGTTATCTTGAATCCGGCTTACGCCAATTAACCGTTTCTCAAGGGGGTCATTTTTGGGGATTCTCTTCGCTGGTATTAAATTCAGACAGCCTCAAACGAGGGGTAATTAGTATTAATGAAGCAGAAGGGGTTTTTCCCGATGGCTCTGTATTTTTGTTCTCGCAAAAACAGCTCGAAAATCTGACTCTAAAAGTTCCTGCAAATATTAAAGACACCAAAATCTGCCTAGCTGTTACTCTGCCTTCTTCTGTAAATAATGAGATTTATTTTCCAAATCAGGACTCTTCAGACTCATGTCGCTACAAAGCTTTTAATAAAACTCTAGCAGACACTACAAATACTGAATTAGATGGTCGTCAGGTAACACTGGCAGATCTTAATCCGATGTTAGTTTTAGAAAACGACTTAACCAGCGGACAAACTGCCCTGCCCATTGCTCTCATCCGTTCCAGCTCTGCGGACTTTGAAATCATTCTGGACGAATCATATATTCCGCCTTGTCTCGGAAGTCAAAAGCAACAGCATCTAAAGGCTTATATTTCAGAGATCTATGGTTTATTGATGCAAAAAAGCAATAGCTTGGCTAATGCTGTGAATGATCCTAATACCGGCGGCTCTGTTGAAGTTATGGACTTCATGATGCTTCAAACCATTAATCGATATTTGGCATATTTGCATCACGAAAATGAAGGCGCACGACAAACACACCCTGAACAATTATTTATTAATTTATCCAAACTATGTGCTGATTTAATGACCTTCCTGCCTTCTCGCAAAGTAGGTGATATCCCAGTATATAAGCATAATGACCTAGCCTCATGTTTCGGTAAGTTATTTTTCAATTTACGTAAATCATTATCTATCGTACTTGAACAACGAGCGATTAGGATTCCGCTTGATATGCGTGATGAAGCGACTCGCGTTGCTCAAACACCAGACCAAAGTTTACTGGACAAAGCTTCATTTGTTCTTGCAATTAAAGCCGATATGCCGAACGAAGCATTGCGCCAAAAAATTCCTAGTGTAGTAAAAATAGGTACCGTGGAAAAAGTAAAAGAATTGGTTGCTTACCACCTGCCTGGAATTAGGGTGCACGCTTTATCTGTTGCACCAAGAGAATTGCCATACCACAGCGGTTATGTCTATTTTGAATTGGACAAAAAGCACGAGTTGTGGGACATGTTTGATACTTCATCAGGCATGGCCTTCCATTTAGCCGGTAATTTTCCGAATTTAGATGTTGAATTTTGGGCAATTAAGTCTTTAAGTTAATTTGGTTTAATTTGGAATTTCATTATGGATAACCAGAATAATGCTGCACACGGCATCGCAAATATTTATAACCCTTTGATTGAGGCTGCCAAACCGGTTTTTATCTTAGTCAATGCGATGCAACAAACTACCAGTCAATTGTCTACTGACAGTTTGATCAACAAATTTTCTATCCTAATCAATAATTTTGAAGAAAATGCTGAAAAAAATGGAGCAAGGTATGACGCTATTCAGGCCGCAAAATACTGCCTATGTACTTTCGTAGATGAATTAGCTGTTCGTGCGGGTTGGGCAGATCAAACTTGGTCCAAAAACAGCCTGCTAGTATCTTTCTATGACGAAACATGGGGAGGAGAGCGTTTTTTTGAGATTATTCAAAATCTAAAGCAGGATCCGGATAAAAATATTGATTTATTAGAGTTCATGTACTTATGTTTGCAATTTGGCTATAAAGGCAAGTATCAAGTATTAAACAGTGGCGAACTCGAAATTGACAAAATTAAAAGAGACTTGCTTGCCTCAATCCATAGCAAAAGACCAGATCAAACTGCTGCTCTTTTCAAACACAATCCAATCATTACAAATACCATCCAGAGAAAACAGAGACTTACTATTCCTTTATGGGTAGTAGGTGTTTTAGGGGCTGTCGTCTTAGGAGTAGGCTACTTTGCCATGCAATGGTCTTTAGGTGATGATTTTGATACTGCCAGTACAAAAGTCAACAATCTCAAACTTCCTCCTGTCACAGCCAAACAGCAAAAAACACAAGGCACTATACGGTTACGGCCTTTATTAGAAAATGAAATTGCTAGAAACCTAGTCTCGGTGGAGGACTTCCAAGATAGAAGTACGGTTACTATTTTAGGTGATGGTCTTTTTGAGTCTGGCTCCGCACAAATCCAAGACCAATATTACCCTGTCTTGGCTAGAGTCAGCCAAGCTTTGGATAGCGTAGAAGGACAAATCGTAGTTACTGGATATACTGACAACAAACCTATTCAAAGCTTGAACTTCCCATCTAACTGGCATCTCTCTCAGGCTCGGGCAGATGCAGTAAAAGAAATTTTATTGAATTACATCAAAAATGGTGGAACACGTATTCGTTCCGAAGGACGTGGCTCGACCGATCCTGTTGCACCAAATAATACTTTGGAAAATAGAGCTAAAAACCGAAGAGTTGAAATAACCCTATTCACAACGGGAACCGGCCCTAAACTGGGGAGAGCAGCGGAAGTAAAAACCAATACTTCAACTACTCAGCCAAACAGTGATGTAAATACACATCAATAATCTGAAATTGGATTGATACGGAAAAACAAATATGAAAAAAACTCTTTATTTTCTAGGCTCCCGTTCTTTATGGGTAATGTTGGGTATCGCCGGTCTGATTATATTGGTATGGTTTATCGGCCCACTTATTTCCATAGGTGAAATTCGTCCCTTAGAAAGTAAGGTCATTCGCCTTGCTGTGTGTGTTGCCATTGTCAGCATTTGGTTGGCTAAAGCTATATTTCGCCAATATCGTGAGTCACGCCGCAACGCTGCCTTACTGAAGGAAATTCGCGCAGCGCAAGAACCCATCTTGAAAAATGCAGGCGATGTTAGCTCAATGAGCCGTCAGTTTGCTGAAATGGATAAAATACTGAAAAACGCTAAATTCTCCAAATCTAAAAATAGTTTATTGGCGAGATTGGAAGAAGGTCAGTATCTTTATCAAATGCCGTGGTATGTTGTTTTAGGTGCTGCCGGCTCTGGTAAAACAACAGCGTTAAAACGTTCCGGTCTCAACTTCCCCCTAGAAAGCACTTTAGGAACATCTGTAAGTGGCTTGGCAGGAACGCGTGATTGCGATTGGTTTTTATCGGATGAAATTGTACTTCTCGATACTGCGGGCAGATTGTCGTTACATGACAACCACAGTAATAAAGACTCCAGCGACTGGGAAGAATTTGTATCCCTTCTGAAGCGTTACCGTCCCAAACAACCTATTAACGGTGTATTGGTTACCGTAGGAGTAGATGACCTTTTGGGAGGTAAAACCAATATCCCCGAAATTTCTGCAGAGCTTCGCAAAAGAATCCATGAGATGCATACTAAATTAGGTATACATTTCCCCGTTTATCTCATGATAACCAAACTGGATTTACTGCATGGTTTTGACAAATTCTTTGATCATCTGACTGAAGAACAAAGAAATCAATATCTGGGAATTTCTCTTTCTGATACGGAAGGGACGGAAACTCCTATTGCCACTGCTTCCAACGCTTTATCGGAAGTTGTAGATAAATTGCGCTCCTCTATGTTGGGCACTATTCACCAATTGGAATCTTCTGAAGATAAAGCCGCAGCTTTTGCTTTTCCTGAAGAATTTGAACGTCTTAATCAGGCGGTACTTTCTCTATTCAAAGAGTTATCTAAATCTTCGAAATTTGAGCAACCTATTTCATGGAGAGGTGTTTATTTTTCAAGCGGCACCCAAACAGGGCAACATTTCAATCCTATCTTGGATGGCTTGCAAAATGATTTCCAATTATCGAAAAAATACTTGGATTCAGATCGAACCAAAACTCAAAACAACGAGCGAAGTTTTTTCCTGAACAGACTTTTTTCTGACGTTATCCTAAGTGAAGCAAACTTGGCAGGAGAAAATAAATCATGGTTTGTTAAAAAACAAATGCTCTATTGGTTAGGCATTGGAGCTATTGTTGCCATAATTGCCGCTTGCTTGGCCATGATGCTAAACAGTTACTCAAATAATCGCTCATATCTTGAGCAAGTTGGCGATAAAGCAACCAAATTAAGCCAAGAAGCGAAAAAATACACTGAAGCTCCCAATCTACTCGAAGCGGTAACATTTGCAGAACATGTCAAAGATACGACCGGCAGTAAAGAGATTCTGGATCTCTCTTCCCCTCCTCTTAGCTATCGCATAGGGCTTTACCAAGGCAGGCAAATGAAAGACGTTGGAGAATCTGCCTACCGCAGAATCCTTCAAGACAACGTGATGCCTTTAATCAGCTTTAAATTAGATGAACTTCTGCGTACAACCAGCGGCTCAGTCGGAGTTAATGGCTACAATGCTTTAAAAGCTTATCTGATGATGTATGACAAAGAACATTTTGATGCCGCTTTTATGCAAAACTGGCTGATGACTAATTTGTCTGAAGCAGAATCTTCAGGCATGAGCAACCAACAGAAAAAATCTGTTGAAAAAGCTTTACACCAGATTCTTTCCAAGCAAAGCATTACTCCTAGCGCACCCTATGATGAAGCATTGGTTGAACGTCGTAGGCAAGAAATTGCCCAAAGAGATATTGCAACTATGGTGCTGGAGGATACCATCAATACTGTTACTCTCTCAGGCCAAGAAGGAATCACACCTGTTTCTCTTTCAAGTATGGGCGGTGTGCAAAGCCACTTATTGTTCCGTCGTAAAACTGGTAGAGCTTTAAAAGAGCCTATTGACTTCATTTATACCAAAGAAGCCTACATTACCAAAGTATTACCTGCTATGGTTAAATCGGCAGAACAATTTTTTAATGAAGATAACTGGGTATTGGGTAGCTATGCCTCACAAAGCCAAAGTAAAGCTACTGTTCTTTCTGATGCTCAAAAGCTTTATTTCAACAATTACATCAAGGCATGGAATAACTATTTGTCTGATTTGTCATTGGTTGTACCTAAATCATCTCGAGAAAGTATTCAGATTGCCAAACTTTTGTCAGAGAAAAATTCGCCCTTGGTTAACATTATCAAAGGTATCAGTGACAACACGACGCTTACCATTGATAAAAAGATAACCGATAAAGCAGACAGTAAAATTGCCGACTGGTTAAATAGAGCAGGTCTGTCAAAGCTTTTAGACACTGAAGGAGAGGCCAATGAGAAAGATGAATTGGCTGCTTTGAAACTGGCCACTCCTGTTGATGATGCTTTTGCAGATTTTCATAGCTTAACTGAAACCACAAACGATCAACCTCCGGCTATTAACAGCGTTACTGAAGCCATTAATGATCTGTACGTTTATTTGGTTGCTGTTAATGTTGCAGTTGAAAAAGGCGTAGATTTACCTCCTGATGATCCGTTTGTGAAATACAAAGCTGAAGTAAACCGGCTTCCTATGCCTTTCCGCCCAATGTTAGACAGTTTTTCTGAGATTATTTTGAACAACACTGACAAGATTGTCGATGAGAAACTTATGTCCACCTTGGAAAAACAGTTGGCAACCGTAACAAACAGTTGCCAAGAAATACATCAACAGGGTTACCCTTTTGATAGAGGATCTGAGACCAATGTTGCCTTGGAAAGCTTTAGCAATATATTTGGTCCAAACGGCATGTACAGCAAGTTTACCAATTTGTCAGGGGAGGCCGCCATATTGGCGCGTTCAGAAAAACTGGAAACATTAGCGGCCAAAAACAGCGCATTTAAAGAGCGTTTTTCCAAACTGAACGACATTGCAACAATCCGACAAGGATATTTCGACAAAGGATCTGAAACGCCTACTTTTGGCTTTACAATCAAGGTCTTGCTCCTTGATCCCAGCCTGGAAAGTGTGAATGTTTCTTATGCAGGGAAAAGCTATGTATACAGTCATGGCCCAGTCAATCCTGCAACCTTTACCTGGCCCTCAAAAGAAGAAAATGCCTTGGCAAGAATCGATGTTTCCTCTCCGCAAATCAATAGTGCGGGTATCAGCTCAACCGGGCCATGGTCAATATTCCGTCTGATTGAAAAAGGAAAAATCATTCGTCAAACAGGAAACAATACCGTTGTCGAATACAACATCCAAGGCAAAAACGTTGTGCTTGAATTTACTACTTCTACAGCCTTCAACCCCTTTAATTTAAATAAATTAAGGAATTTTCAGTGCATTTGAAGGTCGTAGTGCGAATGTAAGCAGGTCGTCTGAAATCACATATTCCAACAAGTTTCTGCCACAGTCCTGTGTGTGATTGAAAAATAGAAAGTCTGACATTGAAGCGAAATTGGTTTTTAATGTAAACAAGGAATTTCCCGAAATGAATAGAACAGTCGTTGCTCATACACCTTTGGGATCACAACTATTATTCAAAAAAATGCTTGGAACAGAATTCGTTTCAAACCTTTTTGAATTTAATATCACTTTAGTTTCCAAAGATTCCAATTTACAAGGCAAAGATATTATCGGACAACCAATAACATTGGAAATTGATACAGAAGCAGGCAGTCCGCGTTATTTGAACGGTTTGGTGACTGACTTCGGCTATATCTGCGAAGATGAAGACGAAGAAGACTATCATGCCTACACCTGCACAGCTCGTCCGTTTATGTGGTATCTCACCCAAAATACCGACAGCAGAGTATTTGTCGATAAATCCGTTCTAGATATTGCCAATGAAGTCTTATCTCCCTTCGGATTCCCCTTTCAGGTTAAATGCCAAAAAAGCTATCGTACAAGAGGCTTTTGTGTTCAATATCAGGAAAACAGTTTTGACTTCCTGAGCCGCCTATTTGAACAGGAAGGCATCTACTATTACTTTACCCACAGCAACGGTTCGCACGAGCTGGTTATTGCTGATGATGTCGGTATTCTGGAAGCCATCTCTTCTCCTAACATTCCTTACCATTCCAAAAATACTGCACCCGGAGCACCCAACATCGCCTATATCGATGTTTGGGAGGAACGTGATGCCCTGAAATCCAGCCAGTTCGTGACTCAGGAATACAATTATAAAAACGCCAAAGTCCCGATGAAATCTTCTGACTCGGTTCACGATTTCAGTTCTGTCCCGATGGAGCATTATGATTTTTATACCGGCTTTAGCGATGTTTCCGAAGCGCAAAATTACAGTCAGGTACGCAGTGAAGATTTGAAAAGCCAAACTAAGATCATTACCGGTTCAGGTACTGCATTGACGGTGGCTCCGGGTTATACGTTTACCCTGAGTAAGCACCCGCATTCATCATCCAATACCGAATACACCATTCTGAAAGCAGATTATGATTTTGAAGAAGCCGGCTATACTACCGGCGATCGTATCGGCAAATTCAGAATTTCATTCCGCGTATTGCCCAAATCCTACCCATACCGCCCTCCCCTTAAAACGCCAAAACCCAAAGTTTTGGGCACACAAGCGGCGACGGTAACGGGTCCTGCCGGAGAAGAGGTTTATACCAACGAGTATGGCGATATTAAAGTGCAATTCCATTGGGACCGCTACGGTAAAATGGATGAAAACAGCTCCAACTGGGTTCGGGTAACGCAAGGTTCTGCCGGTGCGGGATACGGTTCTATCAACACCCCGCGTATCGGTGAAGAAGTGCTGGTCGACTTCATCAACGGCGATGCCGACCGACCGATTGTATTGGGTCGTCTGTACAATAGCGCAATGTCGCCACCATGGGGCTTTCCTGCCGCGGCCAAACAGTCCGGTATCAAAAGTAAAAGTTTTAATTCACCACTGGCCAACTTCAATGAACTGATGTTCAACGATACTGCCGGTTCCGAGATGGTCAATTTCCAAGCGCAAAAAGACCTGACCTCACTGGTTAAAAATAACGAAACCCGCAACGTTAACAACGACCGTACCACCACAATCGGTAACAACGAAACCGTTACAGTAGTAGGCGATCGGGCGAAAACCGTCCAAAAAAACGAAACTGCTTCAATTACCCAAAACCGCACAAAATCGGTGGGTCAAAACGAGACCTCCAGCATTACCAAAAACCAAAGCATTAGTGTAGGAGACAATCAAAGTACCAGCGTAGGTAAAGACCAAAGCGTCAACGTGGGTAAAAATCGCAGCCGTTCTGTCGGTTTGAACGAGAAAGTAGGCATAGGACAGAGCCAAGCGTTGACTATCGGACAGGATCAGAACGTTGCTGTCGGCAAAAACCAAGCTCTGACCGTCGGTGCCAACCGCAACAAGACCGTTGTAGCCAACGAAGTCAGTAGTATCGGCGGCAACAGACAGGAAACCGTCAGCCTGAATGGCATGAACAATGTCGGTATCGGACAGATGACCAACATCGGTGCAGGCTATATGTTGAACGTCGGTGCAGGCTGGATGACCAATGTCGTCGGCGCAGAAATGCATAGCGTCGGTTTGGTGATGGGTCTCAACGCCGGTATGAACATCGGTCTCAACGCCGGTCGAAACATCACCCTGTCCGCAGGCAAGAAAATTACCATACAAGTCGGTAATTCTATGATTTTGATTGATAAAAACAAAATCAGCATCGTCAGCAAATCGATCAAGATCGTCGGTACGAAGGAAGTGGATATCGATGGCAAAAAAGTCGATATCAACTAGAGAAGATGCGCCATGTTTGAGTTGCAGAACTTTACCTGCTTTCATACGCAGCAGTTTAAAAACATCGACCAAACAGATCGGGCTTATGATGTAGTCGTTGCCAAAGTCAGCTACGAGTTTGAAATTGACCCGGAAACAGGAAAAACGGAGTTTGCGTTTGCCCGTACGCAAACGCCGCTCACGTTTGCCGATACCTATTACGGCGATCCTTCGCAAACCTCGACTCAGTTTGAAAGCGACTTCAGCCTCTACAAACCCAAAACCGACTTGGTCGTCAATGCAACTGCCTACGCACCCGACGATGTTCCCTCTCGGCAATTTACCGTATCCGTAAGTATCGGCGATTACCAAAAAAGCCTGGCGCTTACTGGAGAGCGTTACTGGGTGCGGGAGGTGGCAGGATGGTCTTTGAGCGAACCCGACCCCATCCTTTCCCTACCTATCCGCTATGAGTTTGCCTTTGGCGGCAGCGCAGTCGAAGACGACCACACAGGCTATCAGCAGAACGCCATCGGTATCGGCTACTATCCGAAGGCCGAACTCAAAAAAAACGGGTTCAAGCGGACGCTGAAAGCTCATCAAATCTACGACCCTGCACACCCGGTGCGCGATCCGTCCGATAAGGCTGAGCCCGAAGGCTTCGGCTTTATACCCCGGTATTTCGCACTGCGTGCCCAACATACCGGTACTGCCGATGAGCAATGGATAGCCAACCGCGCTCCGCTACTGCCTGAAGATTTTTCTATGGCCTATTGGAACGGCGCCCATCCCTCGCTGCAACTTCCCCATCTGAAACCTAACCATATTTACGAACTAACCTTTACCGGCATGGTGCATTCCTTCCAAGCCCCCAACCAACGCTTTACCGTTGATTTGCCGGTAGAAACGGTGTTCGTCCACGCCCATACGGCAACTAACTCGTCATTGTGCAAAGATATGGTATTGGACACCATACTTGTCGATGTGGAACAACGCCGCATTGATTGCAGCTACCGCACATCTTTTCCAGAGGAACTGGAAATTGCGGCATGCCAGCTCAGATTCATCGCCCGACACGAACGAGCAGATCAAATCGCGGCCGCTCAAGACTGTCGGGATTCTCAGGATGAATTTATCCCAATCCCGCCATCTTTGGCAGCACACATATAAACCACGCATAGGTTGTCTGAAACTCCAAACCCTCATTCACCCAGCTTTCAGACGACCCCATCCCCAACAGGAGCAAGCCGCCATGGCATTCAATAAAATCGCCCGTAAAAGCAGTGACTTCAGGGTCGTCTTTACCGTCCCCGATTTCTGCTGGCCGCCCCCTCCTGCTCCACCAGTCGCA